>JAVCCX010000091.1 GCA_030765245.1 Candidatus Zophobacter franzmannii
GAAGTGATAGGTGCATTAATTCTATTCACGCAATTCAAAGATCACTTACCAACCTTGTCAGAAGCTATCTACCACTCTATCTTCCACTCTGTATCGGCATTCTGTAATGCCGGATTCGCTCTTTACCCCGATAGTTTTGTGTCTTATCAAAATAACTCAGTGGTGATTATAGCCATTGGTTTCCTGATAATTCTCGGTGGTATTGGTTTCTCTGTTATTAATGATATCAGGTTCAACTTCCTAAAGAAGTTTGCCTTTCGCAGACTTACTCTACATAGTAAGATTGTACTCATCTCTACCGCTATCCTCTTAGTAGTAGGCTCAGGCATCTTCTTCCTTTCAGAATTCAGAAATACAATGGTTGACTTTAAATTCGGTTCTCGTTTACTCAACTCATGGTTCCAATCTGTTACCTGTAGAACAGCCGGTTTTAATACTGTTGATCAAGCACAACTAAGCAATGGGTCCACCCTATCGAGTATGGTTCTAATGTTTATCGGTGCTTCTCCCGGCTCTACCGGTGGTGGTATTAAGACTACGACTATAGCTCTCCTTGTAATTGCAATGATTGCTAGTTTGAAGGGAACGAAGGATATTAACGCCTTCAAGAGAAAGATATCGAATCAGTCCTTTAGAGAGGTGATAACTCTCTTGGCAATTGCACTGTTAGTGCTAGGTATCTTAACTTTCTTCTTCATGCTGACGGAGGATGGCGGGTTTAGAGAATTGCTCTTTGAAGCTATCTCTGCCTTTGCAACAGTAGGACTATCGCAAGGAGTTACAGCGTCACTATCGGTATTAGGAAAGTTGATTATTATTATGCTTATGTATTTAGGACGAATTGGTCCAATGACATTAATCTATGCAACAAGTTTGCATCTGATTAAAGTGAAAGTTCAATATAACGAAGAAAATGTTTCAATAGGATAAGAGGTATCTATGGCTAAATTTGCAGTAATTGGTTTAGGACGGTTTGGCTCGACTGTAGCCAAGACACTATTTGAAAATGGCAATGAAGTAATTGCGATTGATAAGGACCCGGGTATTGTAGAAGAAATGAATAAGTTCTCTACTCAACCTGTTATTCTCGATTCAACTAACGAGAGTGCCTTAAAGACAGTTGGTTTAGAGTATATGGACGCAGTTATCTTGGGTATTGGTAGTCACATTGAGGAGAGTATCCTTACTGCTGCTATCCTTAAAAAGCTTGGAGTGAACAATATTTATGCTAAGGTTGATAACGAACTACATGGCAGAATCCTTAAACTCATAGGAGTGAAGCAGATTTACCTTCCGGAACAGATGATTGGAATTCAATTGGCTCGTAGTCTCTCTACAAAGAATATTTTCGAGTTTGTTAATCTCTCATCCGGCCATGTACTTGTTGAGATGATTGCACCGGTTGACTTTATTGGCAAGACACTCCAAGAAATTGCTCTTCCGACTACTTATGGTATTCATGTTGTTGCAATTAAGTATAACGAGCTCAAAGTTACAGACACTGGTGAGAATATCATTGATCAGAAGACAAATGATATACCTGGTGCAAATGACATTATCCACGAAGATGATATTCTAATCATACTTGGAGCCAGAAACTCAGTAAACGAATTATTGAAGAAATACTCGAAGTAATAGATGAAACTAACAACGAGAAGTGCCAAAGCATTAGCTATCTTTACTTTGATTATAGTGATGCTACAAACAGCCGTGGCTATAATGGGCCAGACTCTGATGCCAAAGCAAATTGTGATTCTGATTGAAGTCTTACTTTTCGCCATTATTGGAGTATGTGTTTTCGCTATTGTAGTGTTTTTTAGAAAGCAAGTCAGAGAAATAAATGATATTAAGCGCAAGACAGAGGTCTAAATGAATAAGAAATCTTTTACTACGGTTTTACGGATATCCTTAATTGCTATATTTTTACTCTTAACAATCCAGAGTATCTTTCTGATTAGAACAATAGATGCTGAGATAAAATGGGAACAGAAGTCTATAGATCTTCAAAACATTATCTATGTTTTTATCTTTATCCAGTTTACCCTCCTGTTAATAATCTTCTTCTATATCCCTTATCGGATCAAGACAACTCTACTCTCGCTAGAGCGGATCATCAAGAACATATCAAAATGGGCTCCAACCCTTGATATTGTTGAGACTCAGGCTGCAACAGAGAAAGAGATGACAGATATAATGGAAGTACTCGATAAGATGTACAACAATATCCAGAAATTTGACGCGCAGAAGAAAGAGAAGATATACGAACAACATAGTCGTATTAGTAGTCTTCTGAAACTTGCTGTGAATGATTATATAATTTTGACTATGCATGGTGTTGTCGCTTATTGCTCTGAATCACTTTCTGAAAGATACCCTGCAATCCATAGTGATGTGAATGTATTGGAAACAGATTTTACACCAGATATAGAAAAAACTGTTAAAGCTTACTATAAAGAGATAGTAGCAGCAGGACACACTATTGAAGAGAGAGAAGAATATTTAGAACGCCTGCAGAAAAAACTCACAATGCAGAATCAGATAGTCCGTGATGCTAGCTCCGTTCCTATTGGAGTTATCATTGCTATCCAGGAATATGTTAAAGAAAAGAAACAGGTAAATACGGAAAAGTAATGGATATTAAAGATACAATCACCCTCACATATGAGGATTTAGAACACCTAAGAATCGACAAATACTTAGCGTCCCTCGAAGTACCGGAGCTCTATTCACGAACACTCATTGAGAGCTTGATTGGTGAAGGAAAAGTACAAGTAAATCAAGAGAATGTGAAGAAGAATTTCAAGCTTAGTAACAATGACATAATAACTGTTGAACTACCTGAACCTGAACCTACAGGAATTACTCCTCAGAATATACCACTTGATATTATTTTTGAGGATGAACATCTAGCGATTATCAACAAACCTGCTGGACTTGTAGTGCATCCTGGGATTGGGAATAGAGATAACACGCTTGTAAATGGGCTTGTATATCATTTCGCAAATAACCTCTCTGATGGGAGTCAAGACCTTAGACCTGGGATTGTTCACAGATTAGATAAGGACACTTCAGGGCTTCTCATTGTTGCCAAAACCAACAGAGCTCAATCTAAACTACAAACCATGTTCCAGAACAAAGAAATCACAAAGTTTTATAGGGCTATTGTAGTCGGTCATCCAAAGGAGCATGAAGGTACAATCGAATCATTCATTGAGAAAGTACCAAACAACCCACGAAAGATGAGAGTGTCTGATAAAGGGAAATGGTCTATTACTCATTGGAAAGTAATAAAGTACTATCATTTCTTCAGCTATCTGAATATAAACCTTGAGACCGGTAGAACTCATCAGATAAGAATACATTTCCAATCAAAGAATATTCCTATCCTGGGTGATACCGTGTATAACTCTGTTGAAGCTTCTGCAGCCATGCTTCCTTCCCATAATAAGAAAGCTCTTTTAAGTCTTCTTAATAATAAACTCAGCTATCAAGCGTTGCATGCATTTAGTCTTGGATTTGAACATCCGATAACAGGACAAGCACTTTACTTTGAAGCTCCTCTCCCCGATTACTTTGAAAATACTTTAAAATGGTTAGAATTTAACTTTGCTTATGAAGACGAATAAGTTTTAATTGACATATACATTTCGCATATTTTAGGTAGATAAAAGGAATTCTAAAAATGAAAACACATAAACTCTTACTTATAGCTCTCTTACTTTTAATAACAGCTCTGTGCTCAGCTGTCGAATTCCCAAAACCTACTGGTTGGATTAATGACTATGTAGGTAAACTTAATTCAAACACTGTTAATGGATTGAATCAGTATGTTTCAGAGTTGAAGAGTAAGACAGGAGTTGAGATTGCAGTAGCAATAGTTCCTAACCTGCAAGGCATGGACTATGAAGGTTACGCAAACCAGCTCTATCGGAAATGGGGAGTTGGTAACGCCAAGAATGAAGGTGTTCTCATACTGGTTGCAGTGAAAGAGCGTAAAGTCAAAATTGAAGTTGGCTACGGAGCCGAGGGATATTTAACTGATTCTAAATCATCTGTGATATACAATAACATTAAGGGTCTTTTAGGCGCTGATAATTATAATGATGCAATCCTTACCGGGGTAACTCAATGTGCTAGTGTCATAGCAACAGAGCATAATGTCACACTTACCGGTAAATATAGCATGCCCCAGAATAGAAAACGCTCAAGTGGCCGTAGTATTGTCTCTGTAATAATCTTTATAATTTTAATGATCGTCACAAGAGGTCGAATCCTAATCTGGATGATGATCTTTGGTGGAGGTGGAGGCTTCGGCGGTATGGGCGGTGGTCGCTCAAGTGGCGGAGGTTTCGGTGGCTTTGGTGGTTTCGGTGGAGGTAGCTCCGGAGGTGGAGGAGCAGGAGGAAGTTTCTGATGCAATTTTTAATAGTTTTAATCAAAGTACTCACCATCCTTGCTGTAAACATAGGTTTTGGACTCTTCGTAGCAGAGTTATTGAGATTCTTCCTAATCAATCAATGGAAGAGAAAGCTTGTAATAGGTAGTTTTCCCCTTACTCCCGGTTTTATTATCCGAAAACGACAATGGGTCTTAGATAAAGCCTATGAACTTCTTAGTGACTATCTTGATCAAGCAGAAGGTAACAAAGATGGATACCTCGCTAAATGGGAATTAAAAGTCTATAATTTCATATATGAGAATATGGCATTTATTGAGAAGCTATCCCTCTTGCCTGAATCATACAGGATTAAAATTCGCCATTTCTCAGGTAATATTGCTAAAGGTATTGCCGGTAAACTACTCCGTTCATTTGTACCTCATCTGATAGAAAAGTACAAGATCGAGAATAAGATTGATTTAGTAGCAACCAAGATAGAAGTAGAAGTTATTATAGACTACTATAATCGTTATGTACATGAATACCTAACGAAATTCAACCTTATTTTCTTTAGTATCATAGGTTTAGTAAATGTGATCACATTCCTACTGCTGTTACTTTTTTAGGACCCATAATTATAACTCAATTCACTCATACTTTGATTCTTAATCAAAAATGGAAGGAGTATCAATGCTGATACGAAAAACCTCTCTCATAATTATAGTATTCTTTCTCTTATTATTCCTTGGATGTGCTCCGAAAAGGATAACAGGAGATCTGTTTGTCCTCTCAGAAATCGTAGAAATTAGTGATAATTTTAGAATGATAGGCTACAATTTAAGCTCAAACCCTCCTCAAACTTTTCTTGTAACAACTGACACTGAATCCAACATTGAAGAGAAAAGGCTTATTGGTAATGACCTATACTTGAAAGGTTATGCAAACCTTGAAGAGAACCTTATTCTTCTGTTTTCAGGTAATAATAATAACTCCTTACTAGTGCTAATAAATGCCCAGGGGGAGATAGCCAAAAAGTTACCTCTTGAATTTCAAGCTGAAAGATTACTTCTTCATCCAAAAGGTGGATATGTAATCCCCGGTTACTCAAAGGATCAGAAACCTGCTGTGATTACTCTTGATGCTTTTTGGAATCCTTCAAAGATAATCCCACTCAAGGGTAAACATCTGATGGATGCAGTTCTGATCGATAGTAAGCTTGTCTATATCTCTATGGCTGAGAAAGGACGAGTCTGTCACATCTATTCAGGTAGTAAAGATGAGCTGTATGAATTCAAGAATCCAACCGGTGCAAACTGTTCTCTTACAACCCTTAGGAATATGATCCAGTTGCATTACCTTGAAACTCCAACCCAGCTTAAGTATATAAGCTTAAATATTGTGAACCGTATTGATGCTTCAGAGTCTTTTAAGATAAAGAAAGCTGACTATTTCGAAGTTACTCTAACAGATGATGATTCATTTATCTACATAGTTCAGGCTAAGGGTAAGAAGAATGGAGCAAATCAATACTCACTCCTATACAAAAACAGATATGGCAATTTCTCGCAGATAAAGCATCCTGATATAAAGAAGTCAGTCTTATCCAAACCTTATGAAAAAAACAATATCCTTTTCTTCACTGCTTACAGTCCTGTTAGTGAGAAGGCTAATCGAAATAGAATAATTACTATCCCTTAGAGAGGTAAAATGAAGAGATCCCTTTTTGTACTAACTGTACTCCTAATCCTTGCAGGTTGTGCTAAACCGGCTATCCCTGCAAAATTGATTGCTTATCAACGCATTGCAGGAATTGGCAATAACAATGTCTGCCTTATTGCTTCTGACCTGGTTTCAAAACCATATAGAACCTATCTCCTCGTGAGTGATATGGATAACAACATCAGCTTTGAGAAGTCTCTTGGTGATGGTTACATCTTCTCTGACAGCGAGGACCAGGGTGATGGATTCCTAGTTTTAATGCGAGAACGAGATGCGTATACATCAAAACTCATCAAGTTTGATTATAATGGCAAGATCATTAAAGAGAAGGATTACAATATCCAAGGTGTAGAGCTTAGTTTTTTCGAAAATGGTGAATTACTCATCGGAGGACAAATAGAGCAAAATGAAGTGGGTTATGTTCGTCTAAAAGCTAATTGGGACCTTATTGTTACTTCAGTTGTCCCCGGAACAGCATTCAGAAGTATAGCTGTATTCAATAACAAGCCATATCTTGCTTCTTTTAATCATGAAGATAGTACTGCATCTATCTTTGGAGATAACAATAAAAAGCACTATTCCATCGATTGCCAACCTAAAACAACATGTAAACTAACAGTTAAGGATATGAAGCTGAAACTTCACTGGATCGGAGATGACGGTGCGATTCATATCAATGATTTTGACAAGACCATAAAACTGGTAGATGAGACTCTTCTTCCAACAGAAAGAGGAGAAAACTTCACTGTGAAGTATTTCGGCGAAGATACTTACTATTCTGTAATGACTCTCAATGATAAAAATGGAATTGGTGGAACAAAGATACTAAAGCAAAGTCCAACTAAATTCACAGAAGTAACTATTCCAAATATGGATGATGTAACTCTGGCTTCAACCTTTATAAAAGATGATAACATCTTCTTGAGTTTCTTCTCGCTTGCAAATCAAGGAAACAGGAATGGCTTTCATCTGATAAAGTAATTGATATATTATACTA
>JAVCCX010000407.1 GCA_030765245.1 Candidatus Zophobacter franzmannii
ACCGCATAAAGGGATTGTATTCTGTATCAATTCAGTAATCGAGGTTGTTACAAAGCATTTCTCAAGGATTGCTTGATTGTCTAATTCTGGTAAACGGTAATTATACCAATCACCTATAAGAATCGCTTCTGCATCTCCGTGTGCAATCCTGCTAAGGTGAACATCCTTTCCGGTTAACACTCTAAAAGTGCTAAACTTATACTCATTGAAAGACTGAGGGAATTGGTACTCTGTTTCTGTGATTATGAATTGCTTTGCTAATAATCTCTCATTACTCAATTTCAGCCTCCTTGGAATCAAGTAATACAAATACAATCTGTATTATGTCAATAAATAAAAAGCCCGGCATAACCGGGCTTTAAGTCTATTGTTAATTGATTACTATTTAATCAATATCATCTTACGAGTTTTAGTATAGGTTCCTGCTTGGAGTTTATAGAGGTAGATACCACTTGCAACAGTTTTATTCTCACTGTCTCTGCCATTCCAAACAATAGAATGTAAACCAGAAGCATAATTACCATTAACAAGAGTAGTTACATGCTGGCCTCTTTGATTGTAAACATCCAATCTTGCTCTTCCTGGAGTCTTCAAATTGAAATTGATTGTAGTCTCCGGGTTGAAAGGATTTGGATAGTTCTGACTCAAATTCGAACCAATAACAACAGGTATATCATTATCATCGTTACCAACAAAAGCATCAGGTGGTGTAGTTGTAAATCTAACAGCTAAACCAGCTTGTAATGGTGATGCAGATGCAGGATATTCATCAGAGAATGAGTAGGTCAAACCACCATTCTGAGTATGATTTTCAATACCAACAGTTGAGTGATTACTCAGCGTGTTTGTAGATGGATTATCTACAGTATGATACATCACAACTAAGTCCCCATCCTGGTCTGTGTTTGGTTCAAGAATTAACTGGAACTTCTCAAGTGATGGATTATCAGATGTGAGGGTGTAACGGTTATAAGCATCGTTCCACTCAATGATGAGTCTGTTGTTAGCAGTGTCATGCCAAGTTACGAGACGCATGTTCTCATATCCACCGGATCCGTCAGCAAGACCTTTCAAGTCTTCCCAATAAGGTGCAACCATTGCATAAGGTCCGAGAGCTGCCGGAATAAAGAGGTTATCAAAGTTACTCATCCATGTCTGAATAAATGAAATCCAACCATTAGAACAAGCAGTAATGCTGTTGTAGTCAATTCCGTAGTAACGGAAAGTGAATGGTAAGTCCATATCAACTGACATATCATCAGTTACTTCAATAACTGTGCCCGGTCCACCATCTCTTGGGTCAATTTCATACCAATCGTAGGTTGGAGCCTGTGTCCAGCTTGTATCATTATTATCATAAGCATAGTAGCCATATGTATCTGGTCCCGTTGGAGCTGTGTTATCTACGATTCCGGCTATAACACTGAAGTGAGAAGTAGTTTCATAACCATTGTCATCTGTAGTAACAAATGCAAATGGGAGTGAACGACCTGGTGTACAACCTGAATTAACTTCAACTTGGAAGTCAACTTGTACTGATTCACCAACAGCTAAAGCGAAGCTGTCAACTGTGTTATCATCTATCGTAGCCGCATCACAAAGTGTTCTAATACTGATGCTACCATCAATTGGAGCAGTTCCTGTATTCATAACATCAACTGATATTGTTGTTTCACCACCTATGGTAACACTTGAAGTGGTTGGAGAAACAAACAATGCTGCTCCACCTATCTGATAAGAGAACTTCTCAGTTGTATTCGTTGGTGCAATTGCCAAAGATGTTTCAACAACTGATCTTGGTGCAACATTACCATTCATTGTAACACTAAATACAGCAGTTCCTTCAGCATTTGCTGCTAATGACCCAATATTCTGTACTCCACTTATAGTTGCAATTTCAGGATTAGTTGAAGTTAATGTAGCTGTTACATTATCAATTTGGTTTGCGCTAAGATTCTTAAGTGTATAAGAGATCTCCATAGCCTCACCAGGTAAGAGAACATCACTACCGGAAACAGTGTTAGAGATAACAGCGATGTTGTCTGTAGACTCGCTAACAACAAGTGTCTTCTGGAGTGGAACCATGTTTACTCTACTGATTGTAACAGTTAAATCACCATCGGTTACAACATCTATTGGAAGTATTGCTCTGCCATTGATAACTTTTGTATATGTGTAATTTTCATTATCTTTAGTACCTGTAACAACAGCACCATCTAAGCCCGGAGCATCAATTTCTAGTGAAGATACTGCACGGTCTATATCATCTGGTAAGATGTCAGCAATAAGCTCAGGTACACCGTACCACATTCTTAATGAAGGATCAGAAAGAATAGCATAGATATGATTATAGAAAGGTACATAACCGCCCACATGCCGTTCCATTGGGAAGTTGTTATATATTTCCACTTTACCATTCAATACGGCAGCACCAAAGCTTCTCTCTCCATGATTACAGATTGCATCTACAATACCAGAGGAGAAAGAGTTATTCAAGGCAGTTCTTGTATGAAGGTCAGAAGGACCGACAAAAGCTACACAGCCCTTTGGATTCGATGGGCTACCCATATGCATCCAGTATTCACCGAAGCATTCTACATGAATTGGGTTCGCAAAGTCACCTGTATTACAAACAATTGATAAGACGATTGATGTCTTAGGATTTGGTAAAAGGGCTTCAAGGTCATCTTTGTGGAAACGAGGGTAATGCCAACCTGTTGCATCTCCCCAACCACGATAAATAATATATGCCATACCTTGA
>JAVCCX010000346.1 GCA_030765245.1 Candidatus Zophobacter franzmannii
AGAGTTCATTGTTAATGGAGATGTAAAAGTAAATGGAATTGTTGTAACAGATCTATCACTTCAAATTGACTCTGAAGAAGATATTGTTGAGTACAAGAACAAGAGAGTCGGTATAACTGGGGGAAATGTTTACATTATGCTAAATAAACCTCCGGGTTCTGTGGTAACCAAAAGTGATGAGTTCGAAAGAAAGACCGTATATGATTTGTTACCCGAATTTGCCAAAAATTTGAATCCAATTGGTAGATTAGATATGGACTCTGAAGGATTAATTCTACTTACTAATGATGGGGATTTTGCAAACAAGATTATCCACCCACGGTACAAATTGCCAAAGACTTATCGTGTTGAAGCGAAAGGTAATATATCGGATGATGAGTTAAAATTATTGAGAGAAGGGATCGTAATAGAGGGCAAAGTAACATTACCAGCAAAAGTGTATATTCAAGATCAGAGTAATGATGAAGTGCATCTTAAAATGATAATTTATGAAGGTAGAAAGCGACAAATTAGACTTATGCTTGACGCAATAGATTGTAGGGTTTTTAATCTGAAAAGAACTCAGATAGGTGAAGTAAGCATGGCTAAACTTCCCCATGGCATGTGGAGACAGTTGATGCCAAAGGAAGTCTTATCATTACTTGAAATGGTTAACAATAGGAGAAATTGATGAAAATTGGATTAATTGGTATGTCGAAGTCGGGTAAGACTACTGTATTTAACTCACTGACTGGGCTTCAAATAGATGTTAGTGAATTTGGAGTAAGTTCTGGAGAGCCAAACCATGGTGTTGTTGAGGTAAAGGATAGTCGGATTACAACGCTCTCTGAGAGTTACCAACCTAAAAAAACCATATATGCAACAATTGAATATCTAGATTTTCCAGGATTGGAAGAGGGTGCAGGTAGTAGCGTGCTCATCAAAGGAACTATGGGTGGTTTAGTTAAGTCTTCTGACGCTCTAGCTCTAATTGTTCGGAATTTCAACGATGAGATCGTTAGCAGTATGCATGGTAAGCCTAACCCTGTCAGTGAAGTAAATGCTCTTGATTCTGAATTAATAATCAATGATCTTATCCTAATTGAAAAGAGGATTGAGAAGATTGAATTAGGATACAAGAAGGGCATTAAGGATAATATTGTCCAGTTCGAAGAGAAGACATTGCGAAAGATGGCAGATCACCTCAATGAGGAAAAACCACTTAGAACTTTAGAACTTTCTGAAGATGAACAAAAAGCTATTAGGGGATTCCAGTTTCTTAGTCTTAAGCCACTAATGGTTATAATTAATTCAGATGAAGACAGTTACGGAACTAATGATGATGTAATTTCTCAGTTATCAACCCAATTCAAGGTTATTGAGTTTGCTGGCAAGTTTGAGAGCGAATTAGAAGGGTTGGATGAAGAAGATGCACTTATGTTTATGCAAGATATGGGAATAACTGAGTCTGCAAGAGATAGATTAACAAAAGAATCATATGATTTACTCGGTTATATAAGCTTCTTTACAGTTGGAACAGATGAAGTAAGAGCTTGGACTGTTGAAAAGAGCGCTAATGCTGTTGAGGCTGCAGGTAAAATTCACAGTGATTTAGCTCGAGGCTTTATTCGAGCAGAGTGTTTCAATTATCAAAACTGGAAAGAATTAGGATCTGAAAAAGCTGTCAAAGAAAAGGGTCTCTTTAGACTTGAAGGGAAAAACTATTTAGTCCAAGATGGGGACATCTTAAACATAAGATTTAATGTGTAACAAATTATGACTAAACAGAAGAAAAAGAAAACTACAAAGAAGAAAGGCAAGAAACAGAGAGTTATCTCTAGTACTGAGAAAGTAGTAATTAGTCTTGTTGTTTTTATGATTTCATTATTAGTGCTAATTTCTCTTCTAACCAAACCCCAAACTTTAAATTCAGATCATCAAATAGTAAACAAAACAGGTATTTTAGGCAATAAAGTACAAACGAACGTTGTTGAAAGCACAAAGCCTCAAAACCCGGTAGGAAGACTGGGGGCTGTAACTGGTTATGGCCTTTCTTCAATTCTTGGTCAAAAATACAGCATAATTTTATGTCTGAGTGTCATGTTCCTATTACTTGTAGGAATATTAAAGAAGAATAAACTAAGAGATGCTGTGCTACTTATTTTGAAAATTAACATTTTTGCATTACTATTTCAAACATTACTGAATGTTAATAGTACGAATTTATCTCCATCGAGTGGGTTAATTTCTCATAATATTATTGGGATATTAACTCAGCTCTTACAGAAAGTTGGTACAATTATAGTATTAGTTTCTATAAACCTACTACTTCTAGCTTGGGTTATTGGTTTTGAATTCATAGGGGGATTATTCCCTAAGGGATCTTCAAGTATTCCAAAGAAAACGATTAAGCCAAAGAAAAAGCGTTCAATAGACCTGTCTACAGCTGATGTAGAAAGCTTTGAAGATGACAATATAGAGGATGACTGGAGAGAGAAACCAGAAATAAATATTAATACTCACGATGACTATCCATTGCCTAAAGCGAGAAAGACAACTCCAAAGAAGCAAGTTATTGATGATACTCATAACGAAGATAACTTTGAAATTGAAGAGTATGTTTTACCGGATATTGATGAGCTACTCACATCACCTCCTAGGAGTAGTAAGAAGACAAAGACAGCTTCTGCTGAGGAGATTAAGAGAATTAGTAGTATCCTTCAAGATAAGCTTGCGGAATTTGATATTGAGGCAGATGTTCTTAATGTTAATGTCGGGCCGATTATAACTCAATATGAACTAAAGCCGGCTCCTGGTGTGAAAGTGAATAAGTTCACTGCGTTGACTGATGACCTTGCCTTGGCTTTAAAAGCAAAATCATTAAGAATTCAAGCACCAATACCCGGAAGAGGGTTAATTGGTATTGAGTTACCAAACCCTGAGAGGGATATAATTTATCTTAAAGATCTTCTTCTTTCAGATGAAATGATGACAAATAAATTTTTACTTCCGATTGCCCTAGGAAAGGACATTTCCGGTAGACCCGTTGTTGGTGATTTATCAAAGATGCCTCATTTGTTAGTCGCCGGTGCAACCGGTTCCGGTAAAAGTGTCTGCATAAATACAATCATTACAAGCCTTATTGTGCGGAAAAGACCCGACGAGTTACGAATGATATTGATAGACCCTAAACGAGTCGAGTTAGCCCCTTATGCAGCAATACCACATCTTATAGGTGAAGTTGTTACTGATCCTGATAATGCTCTACAGAATTTACAATGGGCTGAAGTAGAGATGGAACGAAGGTATGGCTGTTTGCAAGACTTAAAAGTTAGGGATATTGCATCATATAATGACAAGGTAGCAAAATTAAAGCAAAGGCAATAGAAGCCGGAGAAGAACAAACACATTATTCCTTCCATTTATCGTTATCGTTGTTGATGAGTTTGCTGATTTAATAATGACAGCCGGAAGAGATGTAGAACTTCCAATTACTAGATTAGCCCAAAAAGCCAGAGCCGTTGGTATTCACTTAATTCTCGCTACTCAAAGACCTTCAAGAAAGGTTATTACAGGATTGATTAAAGCCAACTTTCCTTCTAGAATTGCTTTCCAAGTATCATCAAGAATCGAATCAAGTATTATTCTGGATTCTATAGGTGCAGAGAAGTTATTGGGTCGTGGTGATATGCTTTATTTGCCCGCAGGAACAGCCTATGCAGAAAGAGTACATGGTTGTTTTGTTTCTGACCAGGAAGTAGAAGAGCTATGTGATTACTTAGGCTCTCAACCGAAACCTGTAGAAATAAAAGTTAAGAGAGATGTAGAAGAAAACGAAATCAGTATTAGTTATGATGATGAACTTTTCCCACAAGCAGCAAGATTAGTTGTTGAGAATAATATGGCTTCAGTTTCAATGCTACAGCGTCACTTTAAGGTCGGATATGCAAGAGCGGGTCGCCTAATAGACATGTTAGAAAGAGCAGGAATTGTTGGACCTCATTTAGGTAGTAAATCAAGAGATGTAGTCGCATCAGAAGAGGATTTAGAAAGATATGGCATATAAGTTTTTAATAGTTTTAATTGTGCTACTGTCACTCAGTATGCTCAAAAGTGTAGAAGTAGAAGACACATATTTAGCAGTTATGAATGCTTATGAGAAGATTGAGAATTTTCAAGCAGATTTAATTCAAACCAATACCTTCAAAGCTGAAAAAATGGAAATTGAGTCAAAAGCCAAGTTTTACTATCAGTCCGATAGAATAAAGATAAGCTATTCAGAGCCTCAAGAGCAGACCATTTTGATGAATGGGTTAGCTGTTAAGTTTTATGATAAGACCAGTAATACCTGTGTTGAAATGTGGGATAAGGATAATACCATTTCATTAAATCCACTTTTTATCATAGATAAATATTGGAAGTATTCAGATAAGAAAATGACTGATGAGGATACTATTCTTAAATTGAGTCTAAGACCTCTTCAGGAAAACGAATTCAAAACGATACTTGTTGAAATTAGCAAAGAGAACTACTTTATAACTATGATTTCGTATGAAGACCCCGATGGAAACATCGTTAATTTGAAATTTAATAATATAAATACTGATACTGAAATCCCGGAAGATACCTGGCGTTTAAATCTTCCGGAAGATGTGAATTACATTAAGAGATAAGGAGATTCATTATGATTGGATTAATTTTAGCCGGGGGAACTGGTACACGATTCTGGCCTGCGAGTAGAGAGAGTATGCCAAAGCAGTATTTGAATATCTTAGGCAATAGGTCTATGATTCGGATGACAGTTGATAGATTACTACAGAAGATTCCAATTGAAAAAATATATGTTAGTACTACTGAAGCACAAGTCAAGATGGTACAGAAAGATATTCCTGAGCTTCCAGTGCGTAATATCATTGTTGAGCCTATGGGGATGAATACAGCTCCATGTATTGGTTTAAGTATTCGCTATTTAAAAAGATTTGAAGATGTAAATGAGCCTGTAATAGTATTACCTGCGGATCATCTAATCAAGGATGAAAAGGGTTTCCTCTCATCAATAGAACTTGCTGAAGAACCGGCTAAAAATGGTTTCCATGTAACCTTCGGTATTATTCCGGTATATCCTGCAACAGGGTATGGTTATATTGAAGCAGGCGATAACCACACTCCTAAGATGTTTCACGTGAAACAGTTTAAAGAGAAACCTGATCATGTAACTGCTAAGTACTTCATAGAACAGGGAAACTTCTATTGGAATAGCGGTCAGTTCTGTTGGACTATTGCAACTATTTTAGACAGCTTTAAAACCAAGCTTCCAGCAGTGGAAGAGTTATTGGTTAAAATTGAGAAATTATGGGACGATAAAGGTATCGATGCAGATATCTCTGAGCTCTATGCTAAGATGCCTAGAATACCGGTTGATATTGGTATTATGGAGCAAGTTGAACATAGGATCGTAATCCCTGTGGATTATGGCTGGAGCGATGTAGGCTCTTGGAGAGCCTTAGCTGACCTGTCTGATTCTGATATCAATGGCAATACTTTCTTTGCTGATCACATTTCGTTAGACAGTAGAAATAATTATATCCGGACAAATAAGTTTGTAGCTGTTATAGATGTTGATGAATTGGTTGTTGTAGAAACTGAGGATGCAATCTTGATAACAAATCGTAAGAAAGCAGAGCTTGTAAAGAATGTAGTTAACAAGCTTAAGGAAGATAAGAAGGATAATCTCCTTTAATGCTATGGCTTTTTCTGAGCATTATTTGCTCAGTTGCAATAGCCAATCTTCTTAAGCTATATCAGGAGAAAGATAAGTCTGCACCTATATTGGTAATATTCTTTGGAAATTACCTATTTGCAGCCATTTTCAGTTACCTTTTGGCAAAACCACTTCCGACTGATGTGGTTCCCAAAGAGATTATTTCCGGTATAGTCTTTGGAGCTCTCTTTATCATCTCATTCTTTGTTTATCAAAGAAATATAAAGGTTAATGGGATTTCTCTTAGTGTTTCAATAATGAGGTTATCTTTGCTGATACCTATAATTCTTTCTGTTCTAGCATTTGGAGACAGGTTGAATATCGTCAATTTCATTGGGATTGCGATAGTCTTTACTGTCTTTATGGTTATGGGCAAGCAGAAGGATAAAATGAACATTCTTTGGCTTTTTTTACTCTTCTTCACTGTTGGATGGGCAGAGTCAGGGATGAAGGTATTTAAAGAGATTAGTTCTCATTCGGATGCCTTTTTCTTAACTCTTGTGTTTACATCGGCAGCTTTGATTGCCTTGACAGCTGCGCTAATTCAAAAAAAGAAGGTTATTAGTAAGTATTTGCTATGGGGGGTGCTTCTGGGTATCCCTAACCAACTAACAGCATTTTTCTTCATGAAGAGTATAGATTCTATTCCGGCAGTTATTGCTTACCCAACATTGGCTGCAAGTGTGATCCTGGGTAGTATCTTTACAGATGCATTCATCTGGAAGTCTAA
>JAVCCX010000198.1 GCA_030765245.1 Candidatus Zophobacter franzmannii
TAAAGACATGAAGCTTAAACTTTCAACTAAAATGATTGGCGAGACATTAGAACAGCATTGTGAAGCTGAATTTAATAAGCTTCGAGCAACTGGTTTTCAAAATGCCTATTTTGAAAAAGACAACGATGCAAAGTCTGGCAGTAAAGGTGATTTTATCTATAGAGAAATAGATGAAGCAGGCAATGAAATCATTTCGATTATGTTTGAAATGAAGAATGAAGGTGATGAAACTGCTACTAAAAAAAGAAATGAAGATTTCTTTAAAGAATTAGACAAAGACCGTACAGAGAAGAAATGCGAATATGCAGTTCTTGTTTCGCTATTAGAAGCTGAAAGTGAACTATATAATGTAGGGATTGTGGATGTCTCTCACAAGTATAGCAAAATGTATAGTATCCGTCCCCAATTTTTCATCCCTATTATCACGCTTCTTCGTAATGCTGCTTTGAATTCAATGGAATATAAAGCAGAACTAAGTTTGATAAGAAATCAAAATGTGGATATTACCAATTTTGAAGAAGAGATAAAGTCATTTAAAGATGGGTTTGCAAGAAATTACGATTTAGCTAGTCGAAGATTTAAAACTGCGATTGATGAAATCGATAAAACCATTACTCATCTTCAAAAAACAAAAGATGCTCTGTTGTCTTCAGAAAACATCTTACGCTTAGCCAATAATAAAGCGGAAGATCTAACTATCAAAAAATTAACCCGTGGAAATCCTACAATGAAAGCAAAATTTGAAGGACTACCGGATAAGACCCTTTAAACTTATGCCCCGACAGGCCAAGAGAGGAATGGTGCAGAGTTAATCCACAAACACACTGTATTCGTTTAACCTTGACAAAGAAAAACGGTTGACGAAAATAATAGAGATAAATTGTTATCGAAAGAATAATGCATAAATAACCTTCTGGAGGAAGTATGAAATTGACGATGAGAACAATCATAACCTTAATAATACTGATAACTATTGCGCTACCAATTCTGGCTGTGGATGATAATGAATACATAGGCAAGAAGAATGCTGCTATAGCAAAAGCAAAAGAGGGTGATGGGTTCATTAATGCCACTCCACCTGATTATCAGAATGCTGCGATTGCCTATGAAAATGCACTTGATAGGTTTAAAGACCTACTTGCCGATGCTAATCCGGCAGACTCTCTCCAACTACAGATTGATGTTCTGATTAAGAACCTTTCTGTTACTAATAGAAGTGCAGGAAACTTCGAAGAAGCATTAGACTTCTTAGACCAGCGACTTGCTAAGACTCCTGAAGACGAAAGTTTGTACCTTCAGAAGTTCCTTATTTTGAAAGAAGACCTTGGAAAAGAAGCGGTTGGTGTGAAGATGCTTGAAGAGTACCTTACAACACATACTAATGTGAGAATGGCGACTCAGATTGCTAATTATTACTACTTCAGAGCTAAAGATTATAAATCAGCAGTGGTATGGTTTGAATATATCCAGGTTAATAACCCTGAGTTAGATGCTAACTTCTACAAGAATATCATCTCTGCTTATAAGAAAATTAAGAATTATACAAAGGTTATTGAACTCTCAAAAGAGTATCTTACAATTAATCCCCCTGAAAGTGATGTTGTGAAGACTTATAAATCTATTGGTTCAGCATACAAATCACAGAAAGATTCAAAGAATACTCTCATTTGGTATGAAAAGTATTTAGAGAAGAAACAGGATCCCAAAGTTGCTCTTTATGTTTGTAATCAGTACTACAAGAAAAAATCAAACGATAAGACAATCAAATATGCCAATATGGTTATAGCAAAAAATAGTAAAAAGCTTGTGGCCTACTTCCTTCGTGGTGTTGCGAAGTTTAATAAAGGCGACAAAGAGGGAGCTAAAGCAGACTTTATGATTGCTAAAGAAGACCCTAAATATGGTGTTCATGCTCAGAAATTTCTCGATAGTATGAAATAAGCCAAGAAAGAAATATAGTTTTAACCTTAAAGGGGTTACATGTGAATAGCCAATGGGTCGAATGACCCATGGTGACGCCACCTAACAAACACAGCCCTATATGGGCTGAACTTGCCATAAATCTAAATAGCATATTCAACCCATATAGGGTTGATGTGGTTGTGGTTACATAACCCCAGGTTTCGCCTGGGGCTACTGACATGTAACCCATATTGGGTTAGCAAGAATCAAATCCAAGATCCCAAACCTTCGAGCTCAAGTCCACAGAAGCCTTGGCGAAGATGGAAGGGGTTGAATATTCAACTTATGTCAACTTTCACACAATTACTCTATCATATAGTTTTCAGCAATAAAAATCGGTGCAGGACTTTAGACCTTTCCCATAAAGATAGCATCTTAGGCTATATGTGTGGTACCTTAAAAAAACTCGGTTCTCATGTTTATCGGATAAATATGACTTCAGACCACATTCACATGTAACCCCTTCAGGGTTCGAATGCAAGCAAAGTAGATCTAAATAAAACATGGCTTTATTAATGACTATATATCTGAATGAAAGAAAGAAATATTGACAAGGGCAGGATGACTACCCTTTATCAATAATTATAAATAGATGCTAAAAAAGTTGAGGGAATGATGAATAATATGCGTAATATCCCCAGTGTGAGTAAGATGTTGAATGATGCACAGATTAAAGTGCTGATAAAGAAATATGGAACTGACCGAGTGACTGAACAGCTTAGACTGTATCTGGCTAACCTTAGAAAGAACTTTGATGATAATAGCACAATACCTTCAATCCAACAGATTGCTGAAGATGGCTCTTCAAAGCTAGATTCAAAATCACAATTACATCTTAAACCTGTTATAAATGCAACCGGAATAATTATTCATACTAACTTAGGTAGAGCTCCGTTAGGTAAGAAGATTTTGGAAGAAGTTAGGACTATCTTTGAAGGTTATTCAAACCTTGAATTTGACCTGACTACAGGGAAACGAGGTCAAAGGATGGACCATATCAAGGATATGATCTGCGAATTGACCGGAGCAGAAGATGCAATTGTAGTTAATAATAATGCAAGTGCTGTCTATATGATGCTGAAAGTACTCGCAAAAGATAGAGAAGTACTTGTCTCCAGAGGTGAACTTGTCGAGATTGGAGGTTCTTTCCGTGTACCCGATATAATGAGTGCATCCGGTGCTAAAATGGTTGAAGTAGGCACTACAAATAGAACTCATTCTAAAGACTATAAAAATGCAATAAATCCTGAAACTGCTCTTATCTTTAGAGCCCATCCCTCAAACTACAAAGTTGTAGGTTTTACCAAAGAAGTAGACAATAGTGAGTTAGCAGAAATTGCCCATGAAAATGGGATATACTTCGTGAACGATATTGGCTCAGGTTATCTAAGAGAACTTCCTCTAACCTCCCTTAACAATGAACCGAGTGTCCGTAAGTCTATTAAAGAAGGTGCTGACCTGGTTAGTTTCAGTTGCGACAAACTACTCGGCGGTAGCCAGGGTGGTATTATAATCGGGAAGAAGGAATTGATCCAGAAACTTGCTACAGACCCATTGATGCGGGTTTTGCGAGTTGGGAAAACTACCCTTGCTATTCTCTCTACTGTTCTTAGAGGATATTTTGAAGAAGGTAATCTCTCTGATACAGTACCTGTTCAACGCTATCTGATGAGAGGCTTGGATGAACAGAAGAAGATTGCTGAACAACTACAGGATAAATTTGAAAGCGCAGGGATTAGTTCAACTATTGAAATTGGAAGTGGATTTGTAGGTGGAGGATCTGTTCCGGAAGAGAAACTTGAGACTTGGCAGGTTGTTCTTGATACCAAGAAGTATCCTCGTCAAAAATCAGCATCTATTCATAAGAAATTGATGCTATCTGAGAACGCAATTGTTGCATTGATGGAGAGTGGGAAGTTAGTCTTTAAATGCCTGACTCTTGAAGCTGAGCATTTAGATGTCATTGTTAGTGAAGTATCAACAATAGTAAATAAAGGTTAAGATAAATGAAGCATTTGATAATGGGAACAGCCGGGCATATTGACCATGGTAAGACAACCCTAATCGAGACCCTGACAGGTTTTAATTGTGATACGCATAAGGATGAGCAACTCAGAGGTATAACTATCAACCTTGGGTTTACAAGTCTTAAACTCCCTAGTGGTAACGCTATCGGTGTGGTAGATGTACCCGGGCATAAAGACTTTGTGAACACTATGATAGCAGGTGTGAGCGGGATAGACTTTGTTATAATGGTTATCTCAGCTGATAGTGGTGTAATGCCACAAACTGTAGAGCATTTCAATATCCTCAATATCCTTGGGATCAAGCGTGGCTTTGTTGTCCTTACAAAAAGTGATTTGGTTGATGATGAGCTTATAGAAGCTGCGAAAGAGGAGATTGAAGAACTTGTTGAAGGTTCATTCTTAGAAGGACAACCGATTGTAAGTGTTTCAGCTAAAACAAAGAAAGGGATACCTGAGCTTATTCAAATGCTTGAGGAAGAATTTGAGCACATTACAGAAAAGGCTCCCGGAAGTTTCTTTAGAATGTATATTGATAGAATCTTTCAGGTTAAAGGATTTGGAACAATTATTAACGGTTCTGTACTCAGTGGTTCAGTTACAAAAAACGAGAAGCTACACCTTTTACCATCTGCTAAAGAGCTAAGAATACGAAGAATTGAGAGACACCATGAAGAGGTCGATGAGGTCTTTACCGGTGATAGAGCCTCTTTCAATGTTGTAGGTCTTCGCTATGAGGATTTTGAACGCGGGATGTTAATCTCTGACAGGTTGCTTAAACCAACAATACTTATAGATGCTGAGTTAACTCTTTTCAGCCAGCTGAGAGAGTTCGATATCTGGTCGCAGGTTGTGTTCCTGGCTGGAACCTATCAAAGCGTTGTGAAAGTCCATCTGATTGACCGGAATAAACTCTTACAAGGCGAAACAGCTATTGTTCAAATCCATCTCAGTAAAGAGGCTGTGCTCCAATTCAAAGACCACTTTATTATCAGAAATAGTTCAGGAGAGATTACCCTTGGTGGGGGAGTTGTCCTTGATACTCATCCTAATCGGCATAAACGCAGACCACCCAAGCTTGTAGAGGAACTTCAAACCCTTACTCAAGGAGATGTTGCCGGTAAGGTTTTAGCTGAGCTTAAAAAGAGAATGACACCTCCAACTTCAGAGGAGATGAGCATTGTACTCAATATGCCGGTAGTTGATATACTGGCTTTAGAAGAGAGTGACCTTGGTAATGAAATCCTTTTCATTCCTTCTATCAATTTCAAGTATCTTGTTCTGAAATCAAAGGTGAAAGTGTGGGAAGAGAAGATAATCAAGCTCCTACTAAGTCATCATAAACGCTTTCCTCTTGATACCGATGGTAAGACCCTGCAAGAGATACTTGGAGTGCTCGGAGCTGAACAGAACAGTGATTTTACTGTCATTTTCAAATATCTTCTCAAGGATATGAAAGAGCAAGGTTTGATTAAAGAATCGAATAAGAGTTGGATTCACTCTTCACATTCTCTGCAACTAACAGATGAACAACAAGGACAGATAGAGATTATTGAGACCTTCTTTAAGGGTTGTGAAATGACTCTACCATTATTGTCAAACCTGGAGCCGATATTAAATAGATTGAAAGTACACCCCAAGTTCTTGAAGCAAGTATTAGCAATGCTGGTGAAGAAAGAAACCCTCTTTAAAACGGATGATCACTATCTACATGGGTCTGTTGTTACTAAAACTAGAGATATCCTCTTAAAGCAGCTCTTTGAAACCCGTGAAGGGGTGAAAGTGGCAGACTTCAGAGACCTTGTGAACGGGAATCGAAAGATATGCTTAGCTCTTCTCCAAATCTTTGAGAAGAAAGGTTGGGTTGTAAGACGAGGCGATCTTAGATTCATTGCTACTGAAGGGATAAATATAGCGAAAGGATTCTAAGGGACTAAGAATCAAAGCTCTTCATAAACCTACTTAACTGCCCCTAATATGCATCCACCATCTCAATTAAACAGATTAAACTTTGCTAAACATCAAGGTTCTAATTACTATATTGTTATACTAAAGTAGAGGGGAGTGATATGACAAATAAAGATGTTCTACTATTAGCCTTAGGGAATGAAATTATGGCGGCTAAGTTTTACCAAAAACTAGCAGATTCCACCAAGAATGAAGATATGAAATCAGTATTCGAGCGTCTTGCACGCTTTGAACATATGCATGAAGAGAAGATAAAGGATATTTATGTATCTGAA
>JAVCCX010000344.1 GCA_030765245.1 Candidatus Zophobacter franzmannii
ACAGTCACAGCTCTCTTTTTCTTTTCTTTAATAAGATATTCTCCGACCTCAGGTAACAACTTCTCTTTTGTGCTTCTATCAATCACGATGTACCCATTCTCATTTATTAACTGTCTCTCTAAAATCATAGAGAGGGTGCTATTAACAAGGTCTTTGCTATACGGTGGGTCAAGGATGATTAAATCATACTTCTTTTCGCAGGTCTTTAAATATCTGTGTACCATCTTCCGATAAATATGGCTTTGTTCTTTAAACTTTGTCCATTCAATGTTTTTCAGCATTGCAGAGATTGCATTTGAGGAGAAATCAACGAAGTCTACAAACTTCGCTCCTCTGCTTAAGGCTTCAAGCCCGACTGAGCCTGTTCCTGCAAAAAGGTCAAGCACCATAAAACCTTCTACATCGTGAAGTACAGAGTAGATATACTCTCGCATGAAGTCAGTAGTTGGTCTTGCAGTGTTGCCATCCACAGATACTAAATGGAATCCCTTTCTATCGCCTGATATGATTCTCATAATTATACTTTCTTTACTTTATCTTTCTTTGAAATAACATCAAAGATTGTCATTTGAGTCGGTTTCTCGACATAGTTTGGACATGATAAAAGGTGCACATTATCTGCTTGTTTGCAGGTGCATTCGCATTTTTTACATAATTTATTTACGTTCTTTGCTTCACTCATCGAATTTCCTATTGCTATTATTTGAGAAATGTAGTGATACTGTTAAGAAAGGTCTCTTTATCGATATCTTTCAGAAGAGTCGCATCACCATAGTTTGATTGTAAGTATTTTGTAAGATCTATAACTGTTAGTATCTTTTCTTCATCTACATCTATTGTCGGAGCCATTTCTTGCTCAGGTTCATCAGTTGTAGTATCTATTTCCATCAACTCTTCCTGAGGACCCTTTTCAATATTCTCGAGGACTTCTTGAAAGACTTTATCTTCTGGTTTCGGGATATTTATCTCTTCTCCGGTAACATTCGTATATTCATTCACTTCAATAACTGTAAGATCTTCTTCCTCTTCATCATCTAATTCTATTTTGATATCTAAATCACTAGTGTCAGGATCATGGGCCTCTACATACTTCAAATACTTCGAATGGGGAAGTATTCTCAAGTACTCCATTTCATGTTTGGTGAGAAGTATTGATAAAGCACTCGGGTTGCTATCAGTCTTTTGAGAATCTGAGTTTATGAAATCATGCCTTAACTCTTGTAGCTTTGAAAAGAGTTCTTGAGTAGGACTTTGCGTATATAGAGCTTCATAGGTTGCAATTGCATCGGCAATCAGACCTTGATTTTCATATAATTTAGCTAATGTCGCTGTAGCTTTTATCTGTTTGTTTTCCGCCATTACTCCTGTCCAAGATAGGTACTTGATTCAAGTATCTTCACAGTTTTAGGTCCAATTCCATTTATATCGAGTAATTCATCAAAACTCTTGAATCTCTTTACTCGTTCACGCATCTCTATAATACACTGAGCACGGAACTTACCAATGCCTTTGATACTAACTAATTGTTCAAAAGACGCTTTGTTCAAGTCGTAAAGATTGTCTGTTGCATCTACTTGTGTATTCGTTGTAACATTATCATCATTGTAGCTCATTCCATATCCATAGGCAATGATGTCATTCACAGTATTGATCCCAATTCCTTTAACTTTCATTAAATCATTTACAACACTGAAACCGTAGAAATCTCTGAACTCAATCAATGCAAGAGCTCTCTTAGTCCCTAAACCGGGAACCATAACCCACTGTTCAAAGGTTGCTTTGTGAATGTCAAGGTTAGGAAGGTTGGATCGCTGAAGTGCAACTTTTAATGAATCTTCAGGTAAGTCATCATTAACTATTTTATCGGTTTGGCTTGAAAGGATAGTCGCCAAAAGGATCAGCACTAAGACAAGTATAAATGCTTTTTGTTCACTAACGGTTAAATAGCGTTTTAAGAAACTTCTCATTTTTTACCTACTCTTATATAGATTGCGTTTGCCTCTGCGATTAAAATATCATCAACTATAATCTGTGCAGAAGTTGTTATTACTCTTCCTTTGTTCTCCAAAATCTTACCGACTATTTTTGCCATTGTCCCACTGTTTAAGGGACGCCTAAAAGATACATTCAGCTTGCCAGTCACAGCTGTAATTCCATCAAAATGTAATATTTTTGCCATAGCTTCATCCAACAGAGTTGAGATGATACCACCATGGATTAAATTAGGATAACCATCAAAAACTTCCAAACAATTCCATTCTGCAACCGCTTCACCATCAATAAATTGGAATTCCAGATGAAGCCCAATAGGGTTGTCCGCACCGCATGCAAAACAGTTTGAAAATTCTTGTTCACTCATTTATAATATCCTTATATCTACTTTTTGGGATAATAATAGTCAAGTGTTTATGAGTCAACATATTTGGTAAAGAGATTTAAGTTATCTCTTTTCTGCTCATTATATCCTAATGCTATTATTAAGCTTAAGTTGACTACTTTACTATAGATAAATACCAGAATCTAAGGCTAATACCGAAGTACTTTAAATCAAAAGAAATAGAAAAGGTTTGACAAGTCATTCCCTTGCTGTCCTAATAGCAGTAATTGAAAAGGACTAAAAACTATGTATTATTGTGCCAAAAGTACTCATGGACTGAAATCACCTAAGAATGAAGATTACTATTGGGTCGAGAATAAGGCAGATAAACCGTTGTATCTTCTTTGTGACGGAATGGGTGGGCATCCAGCCGGAGATGTTGCTTCCAAATTGAGTTGTGAGTTATTCTCTAAACACTATTTATTCGACCCTAATCAGGCTTTAAAAGAAATTGCTATTAGAGTCAACTCTGAAGTGTTTGAGTATGCCAATACGCATGATGGATGTTTAAGGATGGGTACAACACTGCTGGCTGTTTCACTGCATGAAGAGTCTGCAGAAATTGTGAGTGTAGGGGATAGCCGAGTGTATCTTTTCACACCAACTGACTTTGAACAATTAACTGAAGACCAATCACCTGTATGGGAACTATTTGCACAGGGTTTGATTGAGAAAGAAGACATACTGACACATCCTAAAAAGAACCTTATCAAGGGAGCTATTGGGCTTAAACAAGAAGTGAAAGTCAATAGCTATAATTTTAAATATCCTGCAGATGAGTGGATATTCCTTCTATGTTCTGATGGTTTGACAGATGTTACACCTGATTCAGAAATACATGAGACCTTGAAAACTATATCAACTTTAAGTGAAGGGGTTTCTAAGCTTACAAGAATTGCTATTCAGAATAAATCAAGAGATGATATAACGGTAATTCTTGTTTCAAATTACATTCAAGAATAGTTAATTACTTAATACTGCATAGAAATATACAAAAGGGCTGTACCAGCCCTTTTGTTGATTAATTAAAATTAGTCTTTTTTACGACTCTTCTCATATTCTTTTTCGCGTTTCTTACGAATCTCCTTCATTTGACGACGATACTTACTTGTCTCTTCGTAGTCATATCTATGAATCTTCTTTAGCACCGGGATAATTCCGTACTTTGGATTAATCTTAAAGAATCTTTCTTCAACAAGTCTATTCTCAACATCATAGAGATTCTCATGTAGAGCAGTCATTTTCTCTTGTCCATCAAAAGCAGCAACACGCGATAACTTCCCACGGTTATTATATGAGTATTTAGTTACAGCAACCAAACTATCTTTATATGTGAGTTTCTTTTCATTTTCGACCAACCCAAGTTCATTGTAGCTGATTTTATAGTAGAAAACAGGTTCATCACTTTCATTAACTTCAACTTTTTCTACCTGACGACCGAAATCATTTAAGGTAATACGATTTGAAAAGAGGGCAAAGCCTACTTCATCATAGAAGGTCTCTTTGATGGTCTTTTCCACAGTGTCTTGAACAGCTACTACTCTTTCTATGATATCGACATATCCACCATACCTTGTGTATGAAGATGTACCATCGCGGTCATTCCAAATCTCCAACTCCCTACCTTCAAGGTCATTGAATTTATTATACTTGATCCTCTCAATAGCCTTTGGATCGAATGTGCGTTTGTAAACTGTCTTTGAATCAACAGCTGTATTCCCAAGGAAGGAGTCGATGTGGTCAATTTCACCTTTGTTGTTAAAATAACAGTAGTCCCTTGTATCAAGGTACTCAGTGTCTTGACCAAAGTCCTGTCTAACCATATAAACTCGTCTAACCAATCGCTTTAAACCAGTATAGTTTAAGCCATTTAAAGATGAGTCAATACGGTTTGCAAACATAGTGATTGTCAATAGGCTGAGAAGTAAAATTAGAATAAGTTTACGCATAGTTATCTGCCTTAGTGTCGCTCTTGCTTACCGGTCTTTTGCAAAGAATTAATCAATGAATCCATTTGCTTATTCTCCGGATACTCGGTTTTATTATCCTTATAAAGAAGTGAATCTATCACAACTTTACGCCCTCGGCTGATAGTCAGTTTTACATTAGATTTAAGCTTAACTCTATTCCCTGATGGAGGAACAGATGTAATAACATAGTTTTTAGGGATCTGGTCAGAATATGTAGAGTCATTCAACGCATATTGTAAATTCAAGTCTAAAAGAATATCAATAGCTTCAGGTATCGACTTGTTTGTCAAATATGGTATCTCAATCAATCTTGGACCCTTACTAACAAAAGCTTTTACCGAACCATCTTGCTTGATTTTATTCTCAGGTCTTGGTCTTTGACGAATAATCTTACCTTTATCAAAATCATTACTATATTCGTACGATGGGACGATATCTAAGTGAATTCTACTCTTTGTACAAATCTTCTGTGCCTTTTGAACATCATATCCAATCAGTGATGGAACTATAACTTCGCGTCCTCGCCCTACAGCGAGAGGCATTATAATCTTAGCTACGATGATTGCAGTTATCAATAGAATAGATAACATTAGGGGTGTTGAAAGTAAAAAAGCCTTAACCTTTTTGATGTTCATTTACTCTCCGTTTTTACATCTTCTGCATTTTAGCAGCGAATGCACCATCTATATTATGTATATGAGGTTTTGTCAAATAAAACTCTTCAGAAGTGTATTTTTTAGGGACGAAATCAGATGCAGGGATAAGCTTAAATTGCTTATGAGATTCTAAAAATCTCTTAATCTGATCCTGATTTTCTCTTGGATTTAGGGTACAAGTTGAATAAACAAGATATCCACCTTTCTTTACAAATCCTGAGCAATAATCTAATGCTTTTGCCTGCAGTTTGAGTATCTCATTTAGATTCTGATGTACTTGCCAGCGTAATTCTGCTTTTCTACCAAATACTCCCCATCCTGAACATGGGACATCTAATAAAACTCTATCATAAGCAGGGGCTTTTGGCCCATATTTAAGAGCATCTGTTACCACAGGTATTATATTGGATAATTGTAGCCGTTCCGCAGCCTGCTTTATCATCTTAACCTTACTTGGTTTCTTATCAATGGCGATGACTTCACCCGTGTTATTCAGCTTCTCACATATAAAGGTCGCCTTTCCACCCGGAGCTGCAAACATATCTAAAATGCTTTCTCCTGGTTTTGGGTCTAATAACTCCACAATCCCCGCAGCAGCTGTGTCCTGAATAGAATAATATCCTTCATCGAAAGTCACATCCTGAATAACGGTAGTAGCAGAATCTGTTACAAGCATCGAGTCAGAAAGGTCACTTGTCCTGAAATCAAGCTCGTGTTTATTCTTGAAGTAGGCTTGAATTTTAGCTGAAGTAGTTGCTGTTTTGTTTACTCTTAAATGAAGTCTCGGGATATCATTAAAATGTAGAGCAAGATACTCCGCATCTTCTTCTCCGTATATCTCAATCCATTGCTCAATTATCTCTTTCGGATAGGACTGTTCTGCTGCAATTCTTCCAACTGCATCCTCTGGATATTTAATATCCTTGTTTCTTAAATAATTACGCAGAACCGCGTTAATGAAGGCGGCAGTCTTTGGCGAGAGGCTCTTCTTTGCAAGTTCTACCGTCTCATTTACTGCAGCATACTCAGGTATTGAATCCAAATGGATTATCTGAAATAGTCCTATGTACAACCATACTTTTATCTTTAAGTCAGTTTGGGCAAATTTGTCACTATCAGTTAGTGTGCTAAGGATATATTCTAAATTCCCCTTCATCTTGATTACACCCTTTACTAAGGTATAAAAGAGGTTAGAATCTCCATTTTGCTTTCTGATTTTCTTTACTGAACTGTTAAGTAGATTGTCTGAAAACTCGTTATTTCTAAGAACCTTTTTGATAACCGTGTAAGCTTCAAGCCGTTCGTTTATCATAACATCCCTTTTTTATATAGTAATTTAATGGAATCTTTTATCAATTTCTGAACATCAGAATACTCTTTCTGCTCAGTCAACTTATTCAGAGTTCTTCTCACTTCTATACGACTGTACCCTAGATTAATCAATGCAGTTTCTGCTGAGAGTAATATCTCCGAGTTATGACCAACAAACTGTACATCTTCACCAGTACCTATTACAGATATCTTATCTTTTAGCTCTATAATAAGCCTTGCAGCAGTCTTCTTGCCTAAACCTGATACAGTTGAAAGTGTCGCATCATCACTATTCATAACAGCAGATACAACCCTTTGAACAGGTAGGGAAGAG
Source organism: Candidatus Zophobacter franzmannii (assembly GCA_030765245.1). Classification (GTDB taxonomy): domain Bacteria; phylum Cloacimonadota; class Cloacimonadia; order Cloacimonadales; family JAFGVF01; genus Zophobacter; species Zophobacter franzmannii. The sequence continues at coordinate 6,649 of JAVCCX010000344.1, forward strand.
AGGATTGCAAGGGATAGTTTTGGTCCTACACCCGATATAGTCATTAGCAGTCTGAAAAGCTGTCTTTCCTGAGGCACCAGGAAGCCAAACAGGCGTTGAGAGTCCTCAGCTTGCAGGTGATGCGTAAAGAGTTTAACAGTCTCATTAATCTGGGGTAGTTTCTCAAAAGTACTCAATGGAATATGGATGTAATATCCAACTCCATTAGCATCGACGACAGCATAGGTTATCTCTTTTTCGATTAGAACGCCATTTATATATTCATACATAGTTATTTAACATCAAACTTAATTTTATTGTAGTGACACATTGCAATTGCAAGTCCGTCGATTGCATCTTCAGATTTTGGTATCTCTTTTAGTTTTAACATTTGTTCTACCATATATCTTACCTGATGTTTCGCGGAATTACCATTGCCTGTTACAGATTTCTTTATTTCACGAGGAGAGTACTCATGGATGGGAATATTGTTTTGAGAAGCAGCCAGAAGTAAAACCCCTCTAGCGTGCGCCAAAGTCAAAGCTGATTGGATATTCTTTCCAAAGAAAATTGTCTCAATTGCTACATAAGAGGGTTTATACTCTTCAATAACTTTACAAATCTCATTGTATATAATCACAATTCTCTTATGAAGTGGTTCAGACGATTTAGTTTTAATTGCATCAGCTCCGGCAGCTATTATCTTTCTGCCTTCTATCTCTATTAATCCATATCCGCAATTAATACTCCCTGGGTCTATACCAAGAATAATCACTTGCTATTCTGCAGTAATCCTTTCCATTACTTCATCTGATATCTCATAGTTAGAATAAACTTTCTGAACATCATCTAAGTCTTCAAGGTTATCTATAAGTTTCATCAGTTTCTCTGCAAAGTCATCAGCGTTGATAGTTGATTTTGGGATTTTGGTGAGTTCAGCATTTTCACAGGTATATCCTAGTTTCTCAACTGCGCGTAAACAAACATGGAAATTGGTTGTTTGAGTGAATATCTCAAAGTTGTCATCTAATAGAACTATATCTTCAGCACCGGCTTCTAACATTTCCATCATAATTTCATCTTCATCAAGCCCGGCTGAAGGAATGGTGAAATAACCCTTACTATCAAAGTTCCATGATACAGCACCGTTTTCACCCAGAGATCCACCATATTTTGAGAAGCAATGTCTTACTTCAGCAACTGTACGGTTTTTGTTATCTGTAAGGCATTCTACTATAACGGCAACACCATTGTGACCGTAGCCTTCGTATGATATATGGTCATAACTAACGCCATCAAGTTCACCGGTACCACGCTTAATGGCTCTTTCGATGTTATCTTTAGGCATATTATGTTGTTTGGCCAACCCTACAGCCGTACGAAGGGAGGCATTAGTTTCTTGATCCGATCCGCCTTGTTTAGCTGCAACAATAATCTCTTTAACTATTCGGGTGAATACTTTGCCACGCTTTGCATCGGCAGCACCTTTCTTATGTTTTATCGAACTCCACTTATTATGTCCTGACATTTTATTTACCTCATTGAATTTATTAAAATGGGGAGGTATTTCTACCTCCCTTCATTTGTGTTAAATCTTTAAATATTGTAAAGAAATATTTTAGTTAATCTTTAGCTTCATTTGCAGTAGCGATAACTTTCTTTGCATTTTCTTCCGGGAGCTTCTCATAATGAGAGAATTCATTCGTAAACCTTCCACGACCCTGAGTAAGTGATTTAAGAGAAGGGAAGTATGAGAAAATCTCACTCTGTGGCATTTGAGCTTTAAGAATCTGTTTGCGACCTTTCTGCTCCATCCCAAGAATTCTACCTCTACGAGTAGAGATATCACCCATAACATCACCCATATATTCTAAAGGGATTACGATGTCAGCAATAACGATTGGTTCAAGTAAGATTGGTTTTGCAGTTTCAAAAGCAAGCTTCAAACACTGTGAAGATGCTATTTTGAAAGCCATTTCTGAGGAGTCAACATCATGGTAAGAACCAAAGTAGAGTTCTACAGAAATATCAACAATCTCAAATCCTGCAACAACACCTTTCTTAAGGGATTCGTTAAGGCCTTTTTCAATGGCTGGGATATAATTTGAAGGCACAACACCACCAACGATGCCATTAATGAATTCGAATCCTTCACCACGCTGTCTAGGTTTAACTCTGAAATAAACCTCACCATACTGACCTTTACCACCGGATTGCTTCTTATGTTTGTATTTAACATCAGCACTACCCTGGATTGTCTCTTTATAAGGTACTTTAGGGTCTTGAAGGTTAGCTTCAACTTTATATCTTGATTTAAGTTTTCTTTGAAGAAGAGCAATCTGTTGTGAACCCATACCGGCAACGATATTCTCATGTGTCTCTTTTTTGATAAAAGAACGGATGGTAGGATCTTCATTACTAAGCTTATGGATTGCTTCACCAATTTTGTCTTCATCAGACTGGTTCTCAGCTCTGATTGTCTGCCAGTAAACCGGTTCTGGTAAAACAACAGGTGGGAAAGCATAGTCGCTACCACTCTTTACTATTGAGCAAAGATTACGAGCTGTTTTGAGTTTAACAAGTCCACCAATTTCACCCGCTTTGAGTTCGTTAGTGTCTTTTCTGGTCTTACCTAAAATGTAGAACATATTACCAATCTTATCTTTTCCATCCTTTTCAGGAACGAAGACTTCGAGGGCATTTGTTAAGAAACCTGAGAAAACTCTGATATAGGCAATGTCGCCCATGATTGGGTCTGCAATATTCTTAAAGATATATGCAACAAGGTCACCGTCAGGTGATACAATCATTTTCTGATGCTCATCTTTTACTAGAACATCAATCTCACTCATATCTGCAGGTGATGGGAAGTAGTTAATGCTTCCTTCGATAAAAGCACGAATACCTTTGTTTGAATTAGCAGAACATGCAAAAGCAGGTACAATAGCTTTAGATGTTATTGCAGCTTTTAGCCCTTGAGTCATATCTTCAACACTGAGATCCATTTCTTCAAGGAACTTGTCGAGTAAAGCTTCATTAGTTTCAGCAATGCTTTCCATCAATTCAAGACGCTTCTCTTCAACAGCATCCACCATATCGGCAGGTACATCTACTAATTCATTATCAATATATGATTTATTTCTTACTAAATCAACAACACCGCGGAAGTTTTCTTCTGCCCCGATAGGAATAATAACAGGAGTAACTTTAACATCAAGATTTTCATAGATTAACTCTATAATCTTGTTGTAGTCAGCGTTGTCACTATCCATTCTGTTGATTAGAAGTGCTCTTGCAGGACGAACATTTTCAAGGAGTTCAAAGGCCTGTTCAAGTCCAACTTCAAAGCCACCGGCAGCATTTGCAACTACAACAGCAGTTTCAGCTGCAACAATGGAAGTTGTTTGATCACCAATCATATCTGGATTTCCGGGGGTATCAACGATGTTGATTCTTGCATCCTTCCAATCAACATAACCCATTCCGGTCATAAGGGACATCTTTTTATCGATTTCCTCTTGATCAAAGTCAAGGACAGTGTTACCATCTTTGACTCTTCCAATTTTGGTTGTCATTTTTGCCAAGCTGAAAAGGTGTTCTGAAAGAGTAGTTTTACCTGCTCCACTCGCACCGAACAAGGCGATGTTTCGTATGTTTTGTAAACTGTATTGCTTCATATTTCCCCCATATTAGGTATTATTTTGACAATTTTGAGCCATTTTTAGTAAGGCAAAATGATTGTCAATAAAAGCTTATAATTATTCACGATACAGTACCGATATTGCCCTTCAATATAATTATGAATAGTTGGGATTCAGGAACTACATTAAGAAAAGTTTAAGTAACTTTTATGTGCTGTTTTGGAGAAAGATATTTAGAAATATAAGAGAGAATTGAATTAGTTTATATTGATTAAATTAAGTTATCGGAAATTGATGTAGTAGTTTGTAACAATAAGAAAAGCCGTCTTGCGACGGCTTTCTAATATGGTGCAGAAGGCGGGACTTGAACCCGCACACCCAGATAAGGGCACAAGATCCTTAGTCTTGCGTGTCTGCCAATTTCACCACTTCTGCACTAAAATTTATTCGGTTGGAGCAGGAGTCTCTACAGGTGCAGCTACAGGCATTTCTGTTGTAGCTTCAGCAGGAGCTTCCTGAGTCCAGTCAATCTTACTCTTAGGAGCTTTAGGACTTCTATCAGACTTAATATAGATAGCCATCCAGATACATGAGATTAAGAACATCCCACCAAGTATCTTAGTCCATTTATTCAAGAAAGCACTTGCACCAGATCCGCCCAAAGCACCACCGGCTACGCTTCCAAAGTTTGCGTCAAGACCGCCTTTAGAGGTTTGAGACAAGATTACTAACACAAGAGCGAGAGCAATCAAAACATGTATAGCAAAAAAGAAATATAACATTTCATCTCCATTGTTTTATTGTTGTGCTTTTATATTTGAGCCTGTTTGGGTGTCAATATAAATATAGAAAAATATCTCTGCCACTATGTTTACTACGCTTTATCAATTATTTATCAATATTCTAACCAATGCCAATTGCCTTGCGTACTCTTCTGATAGTCTCTCCCGCAATAGTTCGAGCCTTCTCCGAACCCTCTTTCAGCAATTTGTCGATATAAGGTCTATCTTGAATAAGAACATCATATTTCTCTCTATAAGGTGAAAGGTGTTCATTCAGTACAAGGAAGAGTTCCTGTTTAGCATCACCCCATCCCATACCCCCTGCAAGATAGCGTTGCTTAAGGGCTTCGATTTGCTCTTCACTCGCAAACAGTTTATATAATGTAAAGACAGAACAGGTTTCAGGGTCTTTAGGTTCTTCAATTACTTGAGAGTTAGTGACTATCTTCATTATCCGTTTCCTAAGCTTCTTTTCAGGTAGGAACATCGGGATAGTGTTATTATAACTCTTACTCATCTTACGTCCATCAAGCCCAATAACTGTTTGAGTAGAAGGGGTAGAATAAGGTTCAGGAATAACCAGCACATCATCTTTATAGGCATAGTTAAGAGCTTGAGCAATGTCAGCTGCCATTTCAATGTGCTGAAATTGGTCTTTTCCAACAGGTACGAAATTAGTATCAAAGAGTAGTATATCAGCACTCATCAGAACCGGATAAGTATATAGTCCCATATTAACGCCAATATCCTGGTCTTTGCCTTCAGCTTGATTTGTTTGGATCATTGCTTTATAGGCATGGGCTCTGTTAAGAAGTCCCTTTGGTGTTGAAGCCATAAGGATTGTCGCCAGGTCGAAGGTCTCCGGTACATCAGATTGACGATAGAAGAGAACTTCATCTGGATTTAAGCCACATGCCAACCAGGCAGCAGCTATCTCATATATATAATCTTTTAAAAGCTTAGGATCCTTAATCTGATTTAAGGCGTGGTAATCTGCAATGAAATAACGCGCATCAAACTTCTTAGCTAAATCTAAGGCCGGCTTGATAGAACCAACATAATTACCAATATGCGGATCTCCGGTTGGTTTGATACCTGTTAAGGAAACTTTCCTCATAGTCATAGAAACTCCAATAGTTTAGTGATTTAAGTTAACATTATTCACTGTTGAAATTAGGCAAGAATAAATTTATGCTAATGGATAATTCCAAATATTATTAGAACTACTAAAATATGAAAGACACTAAAAAGAGAACCATTAATGAGAAGTGGTAAGCATTGCAGATGTATAACGACTTTGTAAGTCGTTTATTAAATACCGACCTACAGATAGATCGACATGCAATGTCGATGTAGTACGCTGATGTTTTTCGATACAATTGATTACTTACAGAATACAAACTTCCTGGGTTTGGTTGTGACGGTTTTAGTTTTTACACTCTTTAATCCATCTTGCTCCGTAAAATGATGTGGCAAAAGCATTATATACCAAGGGAATATCAATGCTTTTAAATGTGTCTCGCCAGGTCGAATATCTATGTTTTATACTTCTCCTGCTCCACTTATTTTCCATTACAATACCTAATTGACTCTTAGTCGACCCTTAATTGACACTTAATTGACCCTTAATGAAAGCACTAAGTTATACACAATTTGTGTATAACTTTCTAGTAATCGTCTTTTAAGTATTGTTATAGAGCCATAATAGGGCATAAATGTGAACCGATGAGCAATTTGTTGCGAATAGTACGCAAGACGAAGGCGAGCAACTTCTGTTGCAGTAGCGAATCGGAGTTCGCTACCAAATAAAGAGAGAAATGAAAAAGAGTAATCCCTGCCCCAAACTCACTTTGTTCACAAAGGTGCAGGATCCCCACAACTCCCCAAGCAGAATTATGAATAAATATATTTACAGTAAAGAGTAGGGGTAGGATTCTTTGATCGCAGGCTTTGCCTTGAAGGAGTTTGAAATGAAACAGCTTTTATTAATTACAATATTACTAATAACTATAATATCGGGTTTGACAGCAATAGAATGGATGCAGGTGTCCGAAATCATAATACCAATAAACAGCATAACAGAAGCTGGCGATGCTCTCTATTACTTAGGTGAGGGTGGATTATACAAAGAAGAGAATAGCGTTATTACTGAGTACTCTTTTCCCGGATTTAGCTTTAGAAGTGGGATTATGATAAGTGATACACAACTTGCTCTCGCTGTGGTTGATGGTGTACCAAATCCGAACTCAGGGGTTTACATCTTCGATACTACAACAAACCAGTTAACTCAAATGAGTATGATGAGTGGACCAAAAGAACTCTCTTACAACAGCTATAACGAAACATATTATTGTACTTCCGATAGTGGATTGTATCTGTCCTATAATGGGCTTGTGTGGTCTGAATCAGAGTTAATCACAAATGCAACCGATATGATTGCTCATGTAGATGATATTGTTTATCTTAAGCAGGGGGACACCCTTAAAGAAGCAGATGTGGCGGGGGAAACCTCCTTTGCTTATGCAGGACAAGGAACAATTACAGCACCTGAACTTACTGAGATATCAGGGATGGTTGCCAGCCAACAGCATCCGGGAGTTTATTGGGCTATCACTGATTCCGGTGCCGATGCTGTAGTGTATGCTCTCACAGAAGATGGGACATTGATTAATACCTTTATGATTCCTATGAGTGATAACCGAGATTACGAAGATATAGCACTCGGAAAACTTGAAGGTGATGACCAGTATTACATCTTTATTGGTGATATTGGGGACAATGCAAACAGTGTTGGTATTTATCAAATCTATGTAATTTCAGAACCTGATAACCCCTATGGTGTCGCTGTCGATTTACCGCTGGATAATGTATTCCATTTCCAGTATCCTGATTTTAACTACGATAGTGAAACACTGATGTATGACCAGCCCACAGGAAACTTCTATATTATGATGAAGGCTGATTATGATAATGCAGATGTGGGGAATAAGCTCTTTGAATTGGCAGCTCCACAGGTAAACGGATTGAGAACTGTTGTAGAAGTTGCCCAGCCTGATTTCCCACCTGACTTTATAGTTCAAAGAGGTGCTACAGGTGGTGATATCTCCTTTAATGGTGATGATATATTAGTCAGAACTTATGACCATGTATATTACTGGTATAGAAGTGAAAGTATGAGTGTGCCTGAGGCTATGTCAGTAGCTCCAACGGTTTTACCATATAATATAGAAGCTCAAGGTGAGTCTGTTTGCTGGAGTTTGTTTACAGAAAGCTACCTGACAGCGAGTGAGACTGTGACTAATATAAACAGATATCAACGAAACTTATACAATGAGGTTGTGCTACCGTTTAGTATGTTCAATGAGATTGGACTGGGAATGGATAATACGCTTCAATGTGCAGTTACAACAGAACCAAACTATGGAATCAAAGAGCTTGATGGTAACACATGGTTGAATCTTGTGCCTGATGTTCAAGTTGATAAATTCCTTCAAATTCCTAACGGTGATTTCATATTCACTGGTAATGGTGGTCAGATTGAGTATCATTATGGAGGAGTTAATGTTCAAATTGGAGAACCTACTCAGACAGGAATTATCAACAACATATAATACCATGTCGATTTGGATAGAATCATCCTGGCTACTTCATCAGGAGTAGTTTATGGAGATAGAACCACTTCGACAGAGGAGAACAATCAACCTGAAGCTGTAAGAATATCAGTGTCACCTAATCCATTTGCTAATGGAGTTGAGCTATCCCTTTTCTTCAAAGAAAACAGCGAATTCTCTGATTTAGAGATCTTCAATGTCAGAGGTGAGAGAGTGCGAAGATTGAATTATCCTCATATTAATAACAGAGAATTAACCCTTTTCTGGGACGGTAAAGATGATGAGGGAAGAGTCGTTCCATCAGGAGTTTATTTCTATCGGGTTGGGAACGATAGATCGCGAGGTGTGGGGAAGATGGTAAAGATTAAATGATTTTTACTTTGACAGTAAAACTAAAGCTTACAATGTATTTGAAATTATTATAGATGGATATGAAGGAGTAGATATGAGAAAACTTATAATTTTATTGGTTCTATTACTGCCATTGTTCCTTTTTGCTCAGGATGATACTGAGAATCAAGAAGGATTTGCAATGGGTGGTGCAATCGGCACTGTGAATCTTGGGGGTGAGAACTATACATCAATCAGGTTAATGCCTGAGCTTGCAATCTGGAAATTCGGGATTGGACTTGATATTGACCTGTTAATCGATGGTGAAGGCCAGATTCGTGAAGAGGACTGGGATGACTGGGAAGATTATGTGAATAAATTCTATTATCTTCGATTTGCTAGAAGAACCGACCCGTTCTATTTCAAGGTAGGTGGACTGCGTGGTTATACCCTTGGAAACGGTCTTTTAATGGATAACTATTCAAACATGTTACATTATCCTGAAGTTAGACAGATTGGACTTTATACAGGGTTTAACGCTTATTCAGTAGCTAACCTGGGTGCTGAAGTGTTTACATCCAATGTAACTGAGAACGATATCCTTGCTGCAAGAGTGCGCATTAATCCTTTCTATTACTCAGCAATTCCCTTCCTTGAAAACCTTATGGTTGCAGGATCTGTTGCGATGGACAGAAACCAGTATCATGCTATCCTTGATACTGATGGCGATAATGTCCCTGATGCATTCGATGC
>JAVCCX010000024.1 GCA_030765245.1 Candidatus Zophobacter franzmannii
AAGGTTCAGAAAGTAGTTGCCCCAGTTCGTTGAAGTATTCAAAAGGTTCGGTATCATATAGATTAACGAAAGGTTTTTTATTCCTAGTAAAGTATCTACCATCCTCAACTAAACCATGTGGAGTTGTTAGCGTTAGTAAGTAAAACATTAGCTCATCGACATGCTCTAAATTATCCGTATCGTAATCAAACTCTAATATCTGGTAATATGCTCCACTAGTAACTTCCATTCCCTCGTCATTAGTTGCATCCCAATATACTACATGGCAGCCCTTGGAAATCTTTCATCAATTAATGTTGTAACATAGCTTCGTTCAATATCTAGTATTGTGAGCTTAACATTGCCAGCATCATAAGTACAGAACTGGAATGATGTGGATGGCCTTGTTTCTTCTAGTACCAAATTGTTACTATAATCTACTACAGTCTTATTGATAAATGTAACTTGAATATTATCTACAAGATTGTTAAATTGATCATGAATATATAGTTTAAGAGCAAAGTCTGAATTGAAGTTCTCACTACTACCGCAACCAAACAAAAAAAGAGTTAAAATGATAAATAATATATATTTCAAAAGAATCTCTGCCTATAAATCTAAACTACCTTAAAGTCAGCAACCTCTATTCCCTCAACAAATAATATATCTGGTTTAGTAGGAGCTCCTTCTTTATATATTTTGTCTGTATCACCCTCAATTCTTAGTCTCCAAATTTCCCACAATTCCTCACGCCGAACAAGACAGAATGTTAATTTCTTAACAACAAAATCCTTAATGATGAAATCAATTTCCTTTAGAGGTTCTGCTTTAGTAACAGGGATACAAAAGTCTTCCCCTTTAAAAACAAAACTATCCTTAGCCATAGATTGCCTCCTTAATTCAAGAATTCATGAACCTTGAAACACCCGACACTATCTATCCATATGGGTTCATGCTGGTAAGATGGAACTATAAATATAATCCTACCATATCTAGCTGATGATTTAAATAACCCCGCACTGATTGTTAGTTTCTGCCATTCATCTCCCGGAACATATGGCATACTGAATTTATCGCGAAGTTTTCCCTTTTTATCGTAAGATCTAAACTCCATGGTAATTGTACTTCTGTTCGCTGAAGTTGACTTCAGAGAACCTTTAACAAAATACCCATCCTTACTTTCGATATCGAAAGATTCAGAGACAATCAGCTTACGCTGTCCTGATGGTTCTATTTTAAGAGAATTGGTTCCATTTGCTGCAACAGTGGCATCAATCTGTAAAACTTCAATTTCCTTATCTTTTGCCATCACAAACCACGGAGCAACATAATCTCCTTCCACTGCAAGAGATTCTTCAAAATCTCCATTTATCATTAAATCTGGTTTCCCGACAGCACTCTCTTCTTTGAACATTATTGAATTTTTAACAATACAACCACTCAGAATCAAGGCTGAAAGCATGATAATAAGGACTCTCATTTCCACCTCACAAGTTTACTTTAAATGGCTCTTTTCAAGCCGGTATTTCAAAATTAGCGCTATAGCTATTGTATTTATTAACAGGTTACTACCACCATAACTAATTAGTGGTAATGGGACACCTGTCGTTGGCATAATTCCAAGATTCATAGCAATATTAACAAAAAACTGAAAAGCGAGATAACTAATTATACCTACACTTGCTATTTTTCTATCCTTTATATTTATTTTGTCAATGTTTTTAATTAACTTTGTCAAAAAAAACGCATAAATAAGTAATAATAACCCTGCTCCCCAGAAGCCAAACTCCTCTCCAATTACAGAAAATATAAAATCTGTATGCTTTTCAGGGAGGAAATCCATGTTCTTTTGAGTGCCTAATAAGAACCCTTTTCCATACAATCCACCTGAACCAATCGCTATCTTAGCCTGTATCACTTGGTAACCTGCTCCTAATGGATCATGGTTAGGATTGATAAAAGTTAGTATTCGATTTTGTTGATATGGTTTGAAACCACCCCAGATAATCGGTATAATAAAGAATATCGCTAAGTTCATTATACTAACTACAGCATTTAGGGGCCATGCGATTCCCTTCTTATGAACAAATATAATCATAAAGAGAATAAATATTACGAAAACTACATTGTTGAAAGCAAAGAAAATGCTCAAAATAGGGCTAATTATCATCATTAGATACTCAAACGGTATCCCTGCTGCTGCATACATCCCCAGGAGAATTACCCAAAATACAACAGTTGTTCCGAAATCAGGTTCAATCAAAATTATAGTAATCGGCATTAAAGCAAGCAGGAATCCCTTCCAAAGAGTTTCACCATTTGGCATATAGGGCTTCGCTAAGGCTTTCGAGATAATGAGAATCATCGATAACTTAGCTAATTCTGAAGGCTGGAACGATAAGCCTCCAAGTTGAAACCACCTGTGTGATCCATTAATCTTGGGTAAAAACAACACAATCACCAGCAACAACAAAGAGAAGATATAACCGGGAATATAGAACGCTTCAAGGATTGGTAAAGGGATGTAAATAATCAGCATTAAAACACCAAAACTTACACCAAAGAACAAGAGCTGTTTCAGATAGAAATTCGATGTAGTTAGTACATCACCGACCTTAGTTGTGGATGCTGTATAGATGCAAACTACACCTATTAGAACTAATAGGATATATAGTATCAGAGCAGTGTAATCGAAGTTCTTCCTAAAGCTGGGCATCTACTAGTTCCTTTCTGTATTCATGGTAAAACTTAAATATCTTACCGGCTATTGGAGCAGATACGCTACCACCATGTCCTGCATTCTCTAGAAAAACAACGACGGTAATCCCCGGATCATCAGTTAGGTCATATCCTACAAACCAAGAATGGGTAAGTTTACCTTTATGATTTTCTGCTGACCCTGTCTTTCCATACAATACAGAATCCCGATATCTTATGTGGTTTGCAGTACCTTTACTTTCATTCATTACCTTCCAAAGTCCTTTTTGTACTATCTCTAAATTTCCCTCAGATACCGGTAAATGATTATTACCAGTTTCATTCGTATCAGCATAGTGAATAATCTTGTCCCCTACAGTTCGGTCAAAAAGGTGAGGTCTCAGCCACAACCCATCATTGGCAAGAGCATTGTAATAAGCGCAAGCTTGAAGGGAAGTTATCGAGAGTTCCCCCTGCCCTATTGATAAATTTACTTTGGGACCGATGATGCCGGCATATCTACCATAGTTTTTTTTGTACCATGCCCGGGTTGGGAAAAATCCCTTTCGTTCATTTTGAAGATCTATACCTGTTTTAGTACACAAGAAGCTTCTTTTAGTATATTCATTCATTTCATCTAAATCAAGATTAAGAGAGACATCGTAAAAGAAAACATCACATGATACTTTCAGTGCTTCCTCTACACTCAATCTCTTGTGCCCCCTCTCTTCCCAACATTTAAAATACCTATTACCGATATCCATTCCACCATTACAATAATGCATCTTTGTGTCTTTAGTAATAACTCCTGTTTCAAGAGCCATTGAACTTACAATAGGTTTATAAATGGATCCGGGGGGATATCCTGCATGTATTACTCTGTCCATCATAGGTTTTAGTTCATCATTCATATATCCGGCCCAAGTGCCAGGACTGATTCTACGCATAAATATATTCTGATCAAATTCAGGATAGCTTAAATAAGCTAAGATCCCACCTGTTTTCTGATCCATAACAACAACTGAACCAGATGAATTCTTTGGAATCAGATTTGTGACATACTCTTGGAGTACATTATCAATTGTTAGTATAACATCTAACCCGTTAGTTGGTTGGATATCTTCAACATCGTGAAACAACTCTAGATTCCTTCCACGAGAATCTACTTGAGTCAATTCCCAACCATCTTGACCTTTGAGTAGAACTTCATAATACTTCTCAAGTCCAGCTCTTCCAATACGAGAGTTAATGCTGTATCCATCTGACTTTAATTTGTGATACTCTTTTGGATTAATACCGCCGATATAACCGGTAAAATGATTTGGATAATGATACTTTCTGGATTGTGCACTATCAATATGAAGTCCCGGATACTTATCTATTGTTTCAGAAATGGAAGCGTGTTGTTCCTGAGTAAGGTTTTCTGCAATCAATATGCGTTTATAAGATCTGAATCTATATTCATACAGGAGTTTTTCTAACTCATCGTTATCAAGAGAGAAAGTACTGCTCAAGTATTCAGACAAGAACTTTCTATCCCCGATATTCATCGGTGATAGATAAAGGTTTATTGATGGAATGTTCGTGGCAATAGGCCTAAAATTCCTATCGAATAGCTCTCCCCTAGTTGCAGTAACTCGTCTCTTACGGACATAGTTCCGATCAGCAATAATCCGGTAATAGTCTTTTTTTACTATCTGCAATCTGAAAAGAAAGATAACTAAGATTAAGACTAATCCATATACAAGATTAGAAGGTAATTTGAGAATTTAGCTGAAATCTTCATCAAATGTAATTTTTAACTTATGAATGAAGATCAAGATATATGTGATAATGAAAGTTATTATTGAGTTCAATATTACATTTATAACGAATAACCAGATCATATTTGCTGAAAAAGAATCAGCAATTGAGAAAGCAATATAGGTAATCACATAGAATAGGAAATTAACTCCAACTATTGCAGTTATGTTGTTAGTAAACTTCTCTTTATCAATCAGTGAATGAGTGGCATAGACTACTTGAGTTAGAAGCAGGAATATTAGGCAGTTCACTCCAAGTGTAAATGGCGTTACAAGGTCTAATGCAAGTCCAATAAAGAATGCAATAAGTAAAGCCGATGACTTTCCAAGATACATACTTTAAAACACTATATAGCCAATCAAAAGATTTGGTATAATAGCTGTACCATTTACAGGAGATATAACAAGCACCTGTAGATAGAGTAGAATTACCGCAATAGCAATACTCCTAACAGTTTTCATTAGTCTTTGATTAACCTTACAATGCAGATTGGAGTCATTTCAGCTCCCTGACCTTGGGGATTATCTTTCATTACTGCTTCTATCATCTCTTTTTTTACTCCATCTGAGTAACCGATTGCCCAACTTCCACCAATATCATTAATATCCATCACAGCACATTCGAATCCTGTCTCCAGTTTCACTCTCTTTGCTTCTAAATCTGGATGTAAGGGACCTTTGATAACGCATTCGGTATAAGGTTCAACTGGTGAGGTTGAAGCAGCGTCAATGAGTCCTGCTTGCATTCCAGCAATCCGATAGAAATCACCTTTTCTGCCAATTACCTTACTTAATCCACCTACGATTGCAGCAAAGAGTATTCTTAGAGTACCACATTCATCAATAGCACATTGCATGCTATATGGAGAGCGTAACCCTATTCCATAAGGAACCTTCGCAACACATTTCCATAAATGCCCGGCAACAAAGCCTATCTTGATTTGTGAAACAGGTATTGCCCTACCTTGGGTAATCGCAAGTGGGCTTTCACTGATTGTGATGATATCCCCTTCTTCTTGCAATGGAAGAGCATATTCCTTAATGATTTCTACGATATCATCTATTGGAGCTAAGGTTTTAGTCTTAATTGGAATCCTAAGGTAATTCTTGTGTAAATAGGTTATAGTTGGTTTAATCTCTTTCATTTGCTTCATCCTTAAAATTTGTAAATATATAAACTGATTTAAGATTCTCGATAGTGTTAAATGGAGTTATCTCGGCGGTAAGGTATAAGTTATCTTTTGACTCTGTAATTCTTTTTATAGTTCCTACCGGGTAGTACTTAGGATAGTTTTTTGATAGATTAGAAACTACCACAGTGTCTGATACGGTAACCGGAGAACCGGTTTTAATATAGTTCATGAATAGTTGCCCAATTAGGTTAGTCTCAGCTACTCCCTGGATATGATTATGCGACAATTTCACAGGCAAGTGAAACCTGAAATTAGTCAGTGGGAGTATCGTTGATTGGAATCTATTAACAGTTATTACTTTGCCAACAATTCCTTCTGAAGTTGCAACAGGAGCATCAACTTTTATCCCATCCTTACTGCCTTTATTGATTAGCAAAGACCTTTCCCAATATGTACCTGAATAACCGATAACATCTGCAATCACACTCTGAACTTGATTGTTATCATCAGTAGTTTCAAACACTGGTTTTCCCACTATTTGCTGATACAAGTCTCGTAATCGTAAGTTATCTAACATTAAAGAGGCATTCTTTAGTTGTAATTCTCTATTTTGACTTTTATATGCTTTATTCTTCACATAGCTATTTACACTACTTGTGAAGGGCAGGAATATAGTTTTAGATAGGAATGCTGCTTTAGCAACCCTTTGTTCAGGCTTCCCGACAAACAGCAATATCGAGATGATAACAAGGATAATGAATAGTAATCTCTCCCTTGACACGGGCTAATCTTCTATTTTCTTTATCAATACATCTTTATAGCGTTCAACATCATCCAATACCCTACCAGCACCTTTTGCTACACAGGTCAATGGATCAGGTACAACATGCACAGGTAAATCAACGGCTTTCATGATTCTTCTATCAAGACCTTTAAGTAGAGCTCCACCACCTGTAAGGAATATACCTCTTTCAGCAATATCCGCAGAAAGCTCAGGTTCGGTTAATTCAAAGAGCTTTTTGATTGCATCTATCATTAGACTCACAGTCTCAGTCATAGCCTCTCTGATCTCTTCAGATGTAACTTCAATAGTCACAGGATATCCTGAAACAACATTTCTACCTCTGACTTCCATCGTAAGCTCTTCATCTAATGGGAATGCTGAACCAATCTTTTGTTTTATCCTTTCCGCAGTTAGTATTCCTACGAAGATACTGTTTTTCTTGCGCAGATGAGTAACGATATCGGTATCCAGTTTATCTCCACCAATTCTGATTGAATTATGAACAACAATATGTGAAAGGGACATCACAGCTATTTCACTTGTTCCCCCTCCAATATCCATAATCATATTACCACAAGGTTTATCAATAGGGAGATTAGCACCAATCGCAGCGGCTATTGGTTCACTGACGAGGTACACTTCTCTTGCTCCTGCATGTAAAGCACTGTCACGAACAGCTCTCTTTTCCACTTCTGTAATTCCTGACGGTACACAGACAATAACTCTTGGACGAAGAAGTAATCTCTTCTTCTGAGCTCTTAGGATAAGGTTCCTAAGCATCATCTCAGTAACTTGGAAATCGGCAATCACACCATCTTTCAAAGGTTTTATTACCCTAACTTCAGCAGGGTTCTTACCTAGCATCTGCTTTGCTTCTGACCCAATAGCAATAATCTTTCGATTATCAGCAGTCAGCGCAACAACAGAAGGTTCATTTATAACAACGCCCATACCCTTCTTATAAACAAGAGTATTGGCTGTTCCTAAATCTATAGCTATATCATTTGCAAAAAGCCCGAAATATTTGAATACGTTCATATTAGCTCCACGAAGTAAACTTTAAATAAAATTCCTCGCAATAACACATGATGTCAAGGATAAAGATTTGATATTTCTATCTGTTCTGTCTATAAAGGTCTACCTATCTTTATCTCATTGCGTAAGTTTATCTTTTAGCTCTTTATCTCCCAACCAAACTACGCTTTTGGGGAAGGCAATTTCCATTGCTTTATCTGCTAATCATCAATAGGCATTTTCCACCCGTATCTCACATGGATAATTGCTACCTTTTTCTTGTGATAAATTCTCTTTCTCTTTTCCCGTGCTTTTAGTGTTTTTTGCCTGCCACGGCGTAATGAAATGAAGACGGGTGGTTCAAAATATCTTTGTTACTCTTTTGTTCTCCCGCTCAATTTTCCTCGACACACATCTCTAGAATAATTCTAACTAGTCCCTTACTACTCTCTTACCCAAACTTGCTTACCCAAACGGGTAAGCAAGTTTGGGTAAGAAATGAGTAGGTGATTGGTAAGTTTTGAGTCTGAATTATTGAAGGAAATTACCGGTGGCTACGACATTAAATCTAAGCTTAACAAAAAAATGCAAACTGCGTTTTCAACAGTACCAGGTTTGAACTTGTATCTCACACTTGTTGTAAAAAATAAAAGCCTGCTTTCGCAGGCTAAAATTCTGGCTCCGGAAGAGGGATTTGAACCCCCGACAAATTGGTTAACAGCCAACTGCTCTACCGCTGAGCTATTCCGGAGCATCGTTCGATGTGCAAACATAGAAAGCAGGGTGCCTTTCCGTGTCAATAAAATTCTTGAAAAAAGATTCTCTGTATTTATATGCTATATCTTAACTATTTGAGAGTGCTAAAATTACTTACCAACTCGCTCCCAATCACCAGTTAGTTCACCAATAAGAAGACCGTGATAAACTGCTTCAATTACAATCCGATATTCTTTGCCCTTATAGGCGTTCAGGTCACTTTTAATGACTGTCATATCATCTTCCACATCTAAGTCATAACGGGGAGAGACATATTGGTCATAGACCTTATCACTTTCGTCGGAATCGATATAGATATATAATTGCAATCCTCGTGCGTCTGCTGAACCAATATTGGTAACATCCACAGAAACGGTGATTTTTACTTCACGATCATCAGGGTCGTCATAGAACTCTGTTTCAACTCCTGCTTTTAAGCTAACTGAGGGCTCATAAACTAATGGTAATGGCTTTGCGCTTTGACCTTGATACTCTGTTGGTATTTCTCCGAGAACCCAATCATTACCGGTAGTTTCAAGATAATAATAGCGTTTCCCTTCTAGACTATAGTAATCACCTGTACCCTCTTTGAAATGAATAGCCACCGCCATATGATCCTCTAATTGGATAAGAACAGAGTCATAACCCATCTCAGTCAGAATTGCTGCTGCTAGAATCGCTGTATCCTCACAGTCTCCCCCATTCTCAAAGAGAGTCTCAAAAGGAAACCGAGGATACTCACCTACTCCGGTAGTAACAATGTCAGTAGTGTACGGTAATGCCTGGATAAAGGCAATTACAAGATAAAGCTCATCCAAGGCTGTAAGGTCATTCTTGCGTGAGAGCCGGCCCATTGATTGAGCAAAGTTTTTAATAAGCTTATCATCAAAAGGGTCAGTGGCATAGAATCCATAGTCTCTATCCCGGCTTCTGTTTCGATAGAATCTATAAGTATCTTCAGATAATTGAGCTTCTATTGTGTACTTATTACCTCCATACTCCCAATGATAGAACTCTGTCTTTGCTAATAGATTCGTCGTTAGCACTGTTAGCAAGAGTACAGATAGTAGATATTTTCTCATAAGTAATACTAAAGATGGTGTGCTCAAGCACACCATCTTTACATAAATTGTTATTTCTTCTTTAGGTGTTCAGCATTTTGAATCAATGCTTGTACCGGCTCCATACCATAGGCTGAGCCTTCTTCAATGGAGTTAAGAACAGCTCCACCACCAGTATAGAAATAGTAATCACTGCGATCAACAGCCTTAAGATAAGTCTCATAAGCCAGAGCTTTGAACTCCTGAAGTGTGTCTCCACCACCAAAAGTCTTTTTAGCCTTCTTATTGGCAGCTACCATCTGATACATCTTCTGAGTTCCTTCATAGAAATTAGGCATATATCCCATAACAGCATTTACAAAGAACATATTGGCTCTATCAAACATCTCTTTCACATGGCGTAACTCCCA
>JAVCCX010000331.1 GCA_030765245.1 Candidatus Zophobacter franzmannii
CTATTATTGACAATGTAACTGAAGATAGAGAATCACATGATATCCCTCTTCATGGTTATGGCTATTTAGCTGACGGTAATGAAACATCAATGAACGCAACAGAAGTTGTATTAGATGTTGTTAACTTGCCTACAATCATAGAACCTGCAATTGACATCGACTGGTATGCTTTCTGGCAAGCCGGTCCTGCTCAGCTTGAGATTCACACAGAGAATCTTTATGGTTCTACAATTGATTTAGCTGCTTTCTTGTATGGTCCTTATAATGACCTTGGACAGACAGTAGATGAAGGCACAGCGATCTATAATGATGACGATAGTTTTGATGGAACTAATCCTGAAATCATTGCAACAATCACAGAGTCTGGTTTCTACTTCTTAAGAGTAGCTAGCTTTGACAATGCTCCGAATATGGGAAGAGCTGTTAAGAAAGAAGGCAGAAATACTCGTTGGGATACCGGTGACTATGCTATCTGGATAGAGACAGATAACCATCTTCCTCCTTCAGGATTCGATCCACCTTCAAACCTTGCAGCTGCTATTTCATATCAGGGTATTGGTTTGACTTGGGATGTTCCTGTACCTGAAGCGCGTCCACTTGTTAGTTACAACATCTATCGTGATGATGTAGTTATCAACGCAGAAGAAGTAACAACTACATTCTACCTTGATGTAGATCCTATTCTTGGAACTACTTATGAATATAAAGTTACTGCTCTTTATACAGGTCCTACCGGTGAATCACCAGCTTGTGACTCAATCATGGTTGATTTCATTGCTGTAGATCCTCCTGTCATTGCAGATGACTTCGAAGCTTATGATGACTTCACTGCTAATATGGGAGACTGGATTCTTCTTGACCAGGATGGTGAAAATACTCACGGTTTCAATAATGGGATAGACTTCACTGGTGAAAATGCACCAATGTCATTCATCGTATTCAATCCTGCAGGTACAGTACCACCGCTTCAGTTCGCTGATGCATATAGTGGTGACAAGTATGCTGCAAGTTTCGCTGCTGACAGTGGTTCAAATGATGACTGGATGATCTCTCCTCAGATTCAGCTTACCGCAAATGAAGCAAACATTCAGTTGATAGCTCGTTCATACACAATTCAGTATGGTATGGAGAAATTTGAAGTAGCTGTTTCAATGGGAACTGCAGATCCTGCTGACTTCACTGTAATCAGTGGTGACGTGCCTGTTGAAGTACCATTAGCCTGGACACAATTCGAATATGACTTAGCACCATATGCTAACGAAATAATCAGAGTAGCTATCCATTGTGTTTCACAGCAGACATTCTTCTTAATGTTGGATGATGTTATGATTACTAATGATGGTGCTACTGTTGAAAATGATACTACTCCTGTAGTTCCTGAAATCACAAGACTTCGCAGTAACTATCCAAATCCTTTCAATCCTGAAACTACTATTAGCTTCGATTTGAAAGATAATTCAGATGTTATTATCGATGTTTATAATGTTAAAGGACAGCGTATTGCAACAGTTGTTGACCGTGCTTTCTCAGCTGGCTCACATAGTGTTGTATGGAATGGTGAAGACTACAACGGAAGTACAGCTTCCAGTGGTGTTTACTTCTACAAAATGCAGTCAGGTACTTATACCAAAACTAAGAAAATGATTCTGATGAAATAATTAGGATCTTAGATATGAAAAGCCCTCGAGTAATCGAGGGCTTTTTTTTAAATGCAAAATACTAAGTGGGAATGCATAATATGTTAAGATTAAGGAATCGAAAAGGATAGAGAGTGAAATATTTGTATTGGCATGTTAAGGTATAGGTTAACAGTAGGGCTAAATGAAACAGCAAAAGATTGAATTTATAGAAATAAGTAAGAGATTTAAGAATTTGATTAATTGCATTTTTATAGGTTCAGAAAATGTGGGAAGAATATCATCCTGTTTGGGTACAGAAGAAAGAAAAGAGATAGCTTGGGTGATTCAGTTTACAAAGCTTTAGATAATAAAAGGAAATATTATGAAACAAGATTTAATGAATACTATAGATAGCCTCTTTGGAGAGGAACCAACACCTAATCAAAAAGCTTGGTCTATCATAAATCAATTCTATCACTTGATATTAACCAAAATGACCGAAGATAGTATTACTCGCGCAGACCTGGCAAAGTCAACTGGTAAGAGCCGTTCAGCTATAACTCAGATGTTCAATAAAACACCAAATTTGACAATTAAGAAGTTGGTTGAGATTGCTGATGCTGTTGGACTAGAAATTAACCTTACAAGCAAACCTTTTTTGGATGATGAGAATAAAGCAAGTGTTAGAAGTAATTACTTCTCACTTAGTTCAAACGAAGTTTATAGCGTTAGCTTAGAAGATCATTCCGGTAAGGAGGATTTTGTTGCTTGCCCAGAGAGTTCTTATTATATCCAACCAGTTAGCAATAGGTTTGATGAATTGAACATTAGTTAAATGGATAATGGGAGAAGAAATGGAAACTATAAATACTGATACTAATAATAAATCTGTAAACATCAAATTGAAGAGTGTTGATAGAATGAAGTATTATGAGAGTAATCCTGCAGAAATAGGATATAAAGATGGGGGCGTTGACTTGGCTGATGTAGGTCTTACTACTAACCTGGTGATAAATGAAAAGGAAGAGTCTATTTCCGTTTTGCTGGATGTTGTTTATAAGTTAAAAGAGGAACCTGAAGTTGTTCTCTTTAGCATAAGTAGTAAGCACTCTTATGAGATTCAAAATCTCTTAAATGTGATCACCAAAGATGATAAGCAACAGTGTCGTATCCCCGATCAATTATTGAACATGCTTGTATCAATAGCATATTCTGGAACTAGGGGTATGCTGGCAGTACTTATCACTAGTCCAATTTATAAAGATTTGATTTTGCCTATAATAGATCCAAAGAAGCTAATAAATAGTAAGATGTAATTTTAGATAAGTTGAAGCCTCCGAGAAACCTTATGCAACTGGCGTTGGAATGGGGAATCGGCGTTCCCCATCCCCGGAACAAGAGATGAAGCTAAAGCATCATTTCCTAAAATACACTCTTATGCATCAAATCATTTAAGATAGTTGCTTTTCTCAGAATCTCTTTTCTTCCCCCAATAAAGGTAACAACTAACATTGGTAAGAAGATCGCGATAGAAGCGGTCGTTGGTATGTTTTTCATATTGAACCCAGTGACGAGAAGCATTATTGTAAGAGCAAGTATTAAAACGAAGCCAAATAGCCAGACAGGATATTTTCGGCCCCTGAATCCAAAGTACCAAACGACACAATAGATATAACAATGTGGGAATAGATAAAAAACGACATGATTGTTAAAGTAATGATTTCAACTCCACCCATATAAAGCATATTAGGGTCAAGAATGAAAATTGCAATTAGTTTATAGAAAGTAAAACTCAACAAAATCGTTGTAATATAACTCCTTCTCCCGATTGCATCTTCAACCCGAGTCCCCATTAAAAAAAGTAGATAAATGGAAGTAATTCTAATATAACCAACTCCGCCGAAGAAGTCCGTTATGATGTTAAACGGGTGCCACCCCGGAAGGGAAGAAACATTCAGGATACTGTATATCCAATCCCCAAATAACATTGAAAGTACCAAGCAAATCATATAAATATACGATACAATTGGAATAGTTTTGACCTTTGGAGGATTCATTAGGCGTGGAAAGAACCATAATAGTAATTTCTCCCAGATGGGCATCATTTCATATGTTTTTTCCCTAAGATTTAAGTGTAAAAGTTGTCATTTCATCAGTTTCCATATATCTTCTATAATAAAGTTATCAAAAGTTTTAATGTGGTCTTTTAAAATATATTCTGTTTTCATGTTAGGACGGATGTCAAAATAATACACACCATCTAATGGATTTAGTTTAATAGTGTACACTTTGAAATGACCTGATAAAAATGTTGAATTTATACTATACCTGGGCTCCTTACCTTTCCTTTGCACATCGTTTAGAAAGATAGCAAAGTGGGGAGTATTGCTCTCAGTTAAGCGATTATATAAGAATTTATCAATAAATATTTTATCAATTCTATCTTTACTCGATGTTTTTACTGAACCAATAGCTTTGGTTACTTCATCCACTTTGATTATCAAATCATGTTGGTATCTCATTGAAAGGGTTTCTGAATCATCAACCTTTATTGGCAACCCTATTGTCCCAGTAGAGACATCAACACCAAGTTTCAAAATAATTAGTCTGATGAATCTCTCGAATAAGTCTCCATTGAGTTTCCTTGCTGTATTTGATTTGTTAGATGGCAATGCATCTAAGGATGCTCCAATCGCTTGTTGGCAAGTATATATTATTTTGTTTATTAGTTGTCTATTTGATTGACTACCAATTTCTTTTTCTTTTATATTGTCCAATATGAAACTAAACTGATTTCTATCTCTTTCTATATCTTCAAATGAAAGCATTAAGTCACTATTTATTGGGCGAGATACATTATAATTACCATCTTTCTTATATTGAAAAAAGCGATAATGGTTTTCATTTTGAGATACTATTACTGCCTGAAGATTGGTTTTAATAAATTCCATATAAATTAAGCAGAATTCAATATAATCGTCAATCGTTGTAAATTTATCCCTATTCGTCGCTCGATTGATTATCTTTTTTAAGCTCATCTAATTGAATTTCTCCTTTTGTCATTTCCTTTATCAAAAGCAATCCACTCTTCCTTAGTCCTAACGATCACATTTTCCAAGCGTTGAATTGCCCATTCATTGTAATTATGTGAAAGGTCACACCCTTGCCATTTCCTATTCAATTGTTCTGCAACCACTAAAGTTGTCCCAGACCCTGAAAATGGGTCTAAGATAACATCTCCGTCGTTCGAAGATGCCATGATTATCTTCCTTAACAATTCTTCAGGTTTCTGTGTTGGATGTGCAGTTTTTTCCCCCATACCATTACAGGTTGTTGGTACTTCGATTACATCCTTTGGCTTTGCTCCTTTGGGATGTGGATTCCAAGAGGAGTATTTTTTAGAACCCTTGCCGTATTGACTGGTTTCCGCCTGTGGATGTGATGGGTATCTCAAAGTATGCGTACCATATGGAATTCGAACATCGTCAATGTTCATTGTGAATTCTTTACTCTTTCTTAAATGTAGGATACTCTCATGTGATCTTCCCCAATCCTTTCCTAAATTAGCTTTATTCTTGTAAAACCAAATCAACCATCTACAACTTGTAAAATACTGCATCGCGGGATGTTTCAGATCAGCTAGTATTTCTGAGAATCCACATACATACAATGTCCCGGTAGGCTTCAATACTCTTGCTGCCTCAGAAATCCAATTCATTGACCATTTTATGTAGGCTTCCTGACTTTCAAATTTGTCCCAGTCTGCTTTATTTATATTGTAAGGAGGGTCAGCAAATATCAAATCTACACTTTCACTTTCTATGCTTTTAAGCCATTCCAAACTATTCCCTTTAAACAGGACATTATCATTTTTTTTATATACCGGACAAAAACTAACATCTTCCAATGGTGTTAACTTTGTCCCAGTCATTACTGTTTCAAACAATAGTGGTTGAAATGTTTCTTCTTTTTCCTTCTTTAAGGGCATCTTCTCTCCACAATAACAATTATTCTTTAAATTTCTAAATACCATATGTTTACTAATATCTGTAATAGCAAATTAAAATAACTATTGTATTGCTATGGCTAGTGTCAATATTTATTTGATTCCATTACAAAAAGAAAAAAACAAGATGCATACTCAGGACATACAGTCTCATCTATTTCGAGTTTGAATCGAGATTTATTGACAGCATATATCGCAAGGGTAGATTGTTAATAGGAGGTTCTATTATGCAGAAATTTAGAAGATATTTATTAGTAGTAGTTGTTTTGGCTTTTTTTGCCAGCAACATCTTTGCAGCCCCTGCCGGGGAAAACTTCATTTGGAAAGCTACAAAGGGCGAGAATATTCTCTATCTTGTCGGTTCTATTCATGCAGGTGATATGAGTATGTATCCCCTTAATGATGTTTATTGGGAATCCTTGAATAAATCTGATGCCATAGCTGTGGAAGCAGATGTTTACGGTCAGATGGAGGGATTTGCAACTGCTGATAATAAAGCAGGATTAGAACTGACAGGATTACTAATGTCGATGATTGGGAAGATGTTCTATTCTGATGGAGATAGTCTTGCTGCTCATCTATCACCGAAGACTTGCAGGGAGGTTGTTACATTCTTCAAAGAGTTTGATACAGGCAGTTCCCCTTATGGTTCCCTTTTTATGGGTTTTGGCATAAGCAAATTAAGGCCAGGTATGATTGCCTTGATCATGGAAGGAATGGCACTGGAAAAGGCAAACCTTCAACCGGAACTTGGGATTGATTACTCATTCCTGAAGCAAGCCCATCATACAGAACAACCTATAATAGAGCTTGAGGGAATTGAGGAACAGCTTAGCATCTTTCTTGATATGTCCGATGAATCTGCTGAGTATATTCTGAATGATTCTATGAACCGGATGGATGATAGTGGAGAAGAATTTAAGAAGTTAGTTAAGTATTGGGTTGAAGGTAACGAAAAGAAGATACTTAAGATGCTCAATGATGACAAATCTACAGGTTACGAGGAGTTCAGTGAGGAGTTTCTATATGCTAGAAATCGGACGATGCTCACTAGGAGCTTAGAAGCTATGGATGAGTATCCAACCTTGTTTATGGTTGTTGGTGCGGCTCATATCATTGGTAAGGGTGGATTGATAGAGATGTTTAAAGAAGAGGGATTCAAAATCAAGCGGATGTAATCTAAATTTGTATATAAAACAAATGCCACGGATTAAAACCCGTGGCATTCTTTATTCAATGTTTATTCTATTTCAGTAATACTGCCTTTCTGACATCAGTGAATCCTGCACAACTCATCTTAACAAAGTAAATCCCTGACGAGATGTTACGATTATCATTATCCATTCCATCCCACTCGACATGATGATTACCTTGTCCAAGTGATTCATTTAGAAGATTCCGAACTAATCTACCTCTAATATCATAAACCTTAATCTCAACCTTAGTTACCTCTTTTTAAGTGAAGCTAATGGTTGTTGTTGGATTGAAAGGATTAGGGTAAAGCCCTGTTAACGCATTAACAAGAAGAGGTTGAGTAGGATCATCATTGGCTGTGAAGTCATAAAGATAATCAACTACTGTTTCCTGGCCTATCATGACACTTACATTCTCAACTGTGAACTCAGTATGTAAGCCCGGTCTAAAGCCAACAGTATATGTTCCTGCAACGATTGGGAGAGTATAGTAACCATCACTATTAGTCATGGTTTCGATCTCACCAACTGTAACGGTTACTCCCTGCATTGGTTCATTGTCTTCAGCTCTCAGAACTGTTCCAACGATGTAACCATAGTCTGGTTTTGTATCATTGAAGAGATTAACAATCTCGTTTTGATTTAGTGACCTGTTCCAGATACCAATGTTACGCATTCCACCTGTGAAGAAGCGAGAACCATCAGCTTGACCAATTAAGAGGGCAGTTCCTTGATTATCAAATGGCGTCTTGTTCGTTCCTTGTCCAATCTGCTCACCATTAAGATAGATTGTCTGCGTCATTGCGTCCATATCATAGTTGTAGGTGATCTGGTACCAAACATCGGTGAGAAGTGGGTAATTTACATTGGTGTCATTACCATAGAATCTCATTCTAATTCTACTTGGGCGAACAACAAGATGTAATCCTCCATTTGTAGCACCGGAGAAGTTAGTACCGAAGATAGCAATATCATTTGTATCATCATGCTCAAGTTTCACCCATGCATTTGCTGTGAAACTGGATTGATTAATTCCAAAGATATCTGTTGGTAACATCTCTAAGTAGTCGTTTACTCCATGGAAGTAGAGGTAGTTATCATAAGCAGCATCACTTCTGAACTCAAGGTCACCAAGGATCTGAGTTGGAGTGTTACCATGTATTTCAGAATAGTCACCGTCCAATGGCAGATCAAGAGTATTCATATATTCTAAAGAAGTTCCATTAACAAATCCTATCTCTGCAATCCCTGAAGTTTGAGCAGTGAAGATTGCATCAACACCGGCCATATATAGCTGATCAGGATTTAAGCCTGAGAAGGTATGGGTGGTATCCGTAAAAGTTCCGAGTAAATTACCATCAAGATAAACATGGTAGCCATGGAAATCACGATTATCCAACTCAACAGGGTTCCAGTTGAATTCGAAGTTCTGTACACTTAAACCATCCGGTGCATCCATATTATCAGTTAACATAACATCAATGACATGATCTCCATCAGGAAGAACAGTTATATCCTGAGTATTATCTGCATAACCATAGGCTGATACGGTATGAGTATAATCTCCCGGTTGAACATAAAGGAAATATGCACCCAAGGCATCTGCAATTATTGTTTGAGAACCGATTTCTACAGTAGCATAAGCAATTGGATCATTATCATTATTTTCAATGGTTCCTTGCACGATGCCGGCAGGGATCATTTCATCCATGTACAAATCAACCAATTCATTTTGACCCAAAGCCCTATTCCAGATTGTACATTCATCTATCAGGCCATCAAGCATATTGTTTATAGATTCACCATCAAGGTGTCTTCCAAAAATTAATGGTGTGTCATCAGCAACTAAATCACCATTAATTGTCCCTGATGATTCAAGAACTCCATTCACATAGGTTTTACCAACTGTCCCATCATTTGTTATAACTACGCAGTTCCACTGTCCCCAGTTCATAACACCATCAGCAGTATTATCAATTCCACTGTTTGTTCCGGAAGTTGTATGGAATCTATGGTGGATATAACCATTTGGATGTGTCCAAATTTGGTAGTTTCTACCCGGTTTACCAACAAGACCTGCCCATGTCACAGGTTGAATGCGAGGTTTTACCCATACTTTAATTGTATAACTAAGAGCAGCATCATTCAGAATCGGAGAGTTTGCAGATTCAAGGTAACTGCTGAATCCGTCTAAGACGACAGACTGACCGTTTATTGCATCATCTGAGTATTCAATTGTGCCATAAGGAGTAAGATCAATACCATTTATTGA
>JAVCCX010000387.1 GCA_030765245.1 Candidatus Zophobacter franzmannii
GCGGGAGTAGCTCAGTTGGCTAGAGCATCAGCCTTCCAAGCTGAGGGTCGCGGGTTCGAATCCCGTCTCCCGCTCCAATAACATATATACGCTCATGTAGCTCAGCCGGTAGAGCACTTCCTTGGTAAGGACGAGGTCATCGGTTCAAGTCCGATCATGAGCTCCATTATTATTATAGAAAATATTCTAATAAACTACATTACCTCTGGGAGGAGAAATGGCAAAGAAGAAATTTGTAAGAAATAAGCCCCATGTTAATGTTGGCACTATTGGTCATGTTGATCATGGTAAAACTACTTTAACAGCAGCTATGACTCTGTATCTCAGCAAGAAAAGTGGTGCTGAGTTCAGATCATTTGATTCTATTGATAACGCACCCGAAGAAAAAGCTCGTGGTATAACTATTGCTACAGCTCATGTTGAGTATGAATCAGAAAAGAGACATTATGCACATGTTGATTGCCCAGGCCATGCTGATTATGTGAAAAACATGATTACTGGTGCTGCACAGATGGACGGTGCTATACTTGTTGTAAGTGCAGCTGATGGTCCTATGCCTCAGACTCGCGAACACATATTGCTCGCTCGCCAGGTTGGTGTTCCAGCTATGGTTGTATTCTTAAACAAGGTTGACCTTGTTGATGATGACGAGCTTTTAGAACTTGTTGAAATGGAAGTTCGTGAACTTCTTTCATTCTACGATTTCCCTGGCGATGACATCCCTGTTATCATGGGCTCTGCCCTTAAGGCTCTTAATGGAGACCCTGAAGGTGAAGCACAGATTCAAGAATTGATTGATGCAGTTGATTCATATATCCCAGTACCAGAAAGAGCGATGGATTTGCCTTTCTTGATGCCTGTGGAAGATGTCTTCTCAATACCAGGTCGTGGAACTGTTGCTACCGGTCGTGTTGAACGCGGTGTAGTGAAAATTCAAGACAAGATTGCAAGAGTTGGTATTCGTGAAACTGTAGAAACTACATGTACTGGTGTTGAAATGTTCCGTAAAATCATGTCTGAAGCTCAGGCTGGAGACAATATTGGAATGTTACTTCGCGGAATGGGTAAAGAAGATATCGAACGCGGTATGGTTCTTGCTAAGCCAAAGAGTGTAACACCTCATACTAAATTCAGTGGTAAAACCTATATCCTAAATAAGGATGAGGGTGGACGTCACAAACCATTCTTTGACGGCTATCGTCCTCAGTTCTATTTTAGAACTACTGATGTAACCGGTTCATTACATTTACCAGAAGGAATCGAAATGGTTATGCCTGGTGATAATGTAGAAGTTATAGGCGAATTGATCACTCCAATAGCAATGGAGAAGGGTCTTCGTTATGCTATCCGTGAAGGCGGAAGAACAATCGGTGCCGGAGTTGTCGGAACTATCATCGAATAAGGGTACAGATAAATGAGAGATATTATAATTCTCGAATGTCAGGAGTGTAAGAATCGTAATTACACTACTACAAAGAACAAAAGAAAGCATCCGGATAGATTGGAACTTAAGAAGTATTGTCCTACCTGCCGGAAGCATACTAACCATAAACAAACCAGATAAAATTTATGCAGGATAGTGGCTCAATTGGTAGAGCATCGGTCTCCAAAACCGAGGGTTGCGGGTTCAAGTCCTGCCTATCCTGCCAAGATATAAGCTTTAAGTCAGTGGAACGAAAGTTCTGCTGACTTCTTAGCCTTTAAACTGGTTTGGCGTGAGTATTGCATGAATAAAATGATCAAGTTTTTTAGAGAAGTGCGGACAGAGTTAAAGTCCGTTAGCTGGCCGACAAGGGCAGACCTCATCGAAGGAACCACTGCAGTAACTGTAATGTCGATCATTACAGCTATCTTTTTGTTTCTTGTTGATGTAGTGTTTAAGCTCTTGATTAATAAGGTAATTTTCGGATCTTAACCAAACAGGACCAGAGCTATGAAATGGTATGTCGTGCACACCTATTATTCCCATGAGAATAGAGTTAAACAGACAATTGAAAAGGGTATTTTGAATACACCTCTTGAAGGTCAGATCGGTCAGATACTAGTCCCGGTTCAGAAAACTTTTCATATTCGTGATGGGAAGAAGATTGAGCGTGAAAAGAAGCTTTTCAACAGTTACATCATAATCGAAGCCGATTTAGTAGCTGAAGTC
Organism: Candidatus Zophobacter franzmannii; assembly: GCA_030765245.1. Classification (GTDB taxonomy): domain Bacteria; phylum Cloacimonadota; class Cloacimonadia; order Cloacimonadales; family JAFGVF01; genus Zophobacter; species Zophobacter franzmannii. The sequence continues at coordinate 2,153 of JAVCCX010000387.1, forward strand.
AAAAATTATATTCTGAATATTAGTGGTGTAACACATATCCTTGGTTACGGAAAGAATCCGATTCCACTACCAAAAGATGAAGTAGATCGTCTTTTAGGAATTGAGAATCGCGATCAAGGAAACTCTTCCACGCACGAAATATTGCCGGGCGATCATATAAATATTGTTGCCGGGCCGTTTACCGAATTCGACGGAGTTGTTGATAAATTAGATAAGGACGGATTACGTTTAACCGTAAACGTCAGTGTCTTTGGAAGAATCACTCCTGTGGAAGTAAGCGCTGATCAAGTAGAAATCAAAAAATAACAAAAGATAAATGAGGTAGAATTATGGCAAAGAACGTAGCCGCAGTTATTGTTAAACTTCAGTTACCGGCCGGGCAAGCGACTCCTGCACCTCCAGTGGGTCCTGCATTAGGTCAAGCTGGTGTTAATATCGCAGAGTTTTGCCGTCAGTTCAACGATCGAACTAAAGACAGTCCGGGAA
>JAVCCX010000319.1 GCA_030765245.1 Candidatus Zophobacter franzmannii
AGTAAGATTGATAAAAAATATATATAGAATAGGGAAAAAGTAATTGACTGTTTTGGACATAATTTAGGAAATGGCTTAATATGGAAAAAGTATATAATGATAACAAAAGTAGATATATTATAGCAATTGACGGTCCTGCCGCTTCAGGGAAGAGCACGACTGCGAGGTTGATAGCTTCTGAGCTTCAATATGTATATATTGATACAGGAGCGATGTATCGTGCTTGTGGCTTGCGCTCCAAGCAATTAGGTATATCATTAGATAATGTTCCTAAAATTGGTGAAATGCTTGATGAAATCAAGATTGAGATTGTTTTCCATGAAGCCGGGAATAGATTCCTTTTAAACGGATCTGATGTTTCAGAGATGATAAGAGAGAAAGATATTTCCAGGTTAGCTTCCGACATATCCCAGATTGGGATAGTTCGTGAGCGGATGGTAGATCTTCAACGAGATTTAGGAAAGGGTGGCGGAGTCGTGATGGACGGTAGAGATATCGGTACTGTCGTGTTCCCTCATGCTGACTGCAAGTTTTTCATGATTGCTGATGTAGATACACGAGCTCAAAGAAGAGTTATTGAACTGAAAGCAAAAGGTATCGAAGCTGACTTTGAAGAGGTTCGCAAGGATTTAATCTGGAGAGATAATAATGATTCTACCAGAAAGCTTGCCCCTTTAAGAAAAGCTGAAGATGCTATCGAAATTGACACGACCGGTCTCACAATTGATGAGCAGGTTGCTGAAATAGTTATTAATATCAAAAATAAAATGTACGCATAGAGTGTTTTTAGTGTGGCTATCCAGATTTTGTTAGCAAGGCATGCAGGCTTCTGTTTTGGAGTAAAAAGAGCTGTGAAAATAGCAACCCAAAGCAGTGCATTGCATAAAGAAGTGAATACATTAGGGCAGATTATACACAATCCACAGGTGGTTGAGGATCTAATCTCAAAGGGTGTTAAGCCAATTAACAACTTGGATGAATGTGGGGATAATCCTATCATCATCCGCTCACATGGAGTTCCCTTCGAAACTTATAACAAACTGGAGCAGTTAGGAAATGAGATAATTGATGCAACTTGTCCTTTTGTGTTAAGAGCACAAGACAAGGTTGCCAAAGCAGACAAGATGGGGTATCAGGTTTATATCTATGGAGATGCTGACCACCCTGAAGTATTGTCTCTCAATTCCTTTGCTATAAATAAGCCGGCAATTGTATTTTCTACTCCGAATGAGTTGAAAGGCAAGCCTGTATCAAGATCCGCCGTGATTTCCCAAACCACAAAGGACCTTGCAGGTTTTAAAGCAGTAGTTTGCAGGATGGTGGAAGACTGCCCTGAGCTATTGGTTTTCAACACAATTTGCACAGCAACAGCGATTAGACAGCGCCATACAGTTGAATTGGCACAAGAGGTCGATCTGATGCTGATAATCGGAGGGAAGAACAGTTCCAACACAAAGATGCTCGCTAAGCTATCTTCGGAACATGCTGAGACCTATCATATAGAGACAGCAGATGAGATGAAGAAAGAGTGGTTTGCTAAGAAAGAAAAAATCGGTATCTCTGCCGGTGCTTCCACACCGGATAACATTATCGTAGCAATATATAATAGAATTATAGATTGGTTTGGGGGTCTGACCAAGGCAGTAAATGTCGCAGATATTCCAGTCCACTAACAGGAGGAAGAATGGATTACACAAAAGAAGAAATCGTCACAACTGAAGTTCCGGAAGAGGAAGTAACTATAGCTGAAGAGACAGCTGTAGAAGTTCCGGCAGAACCTAAGGAAGAGATCGTAACTGAAGTTCCGGAAGAGGATGTACCTGTAGCTGAAGAAGCTGTAGTTGAAGTCCCTGCAGAACCTAAGGAAGAGATCATTAACGAAATCCCGGAAGATGAACTCGCTGCAGCTGAAGAAGCATTACGCGGACAAGCTGAAGAGAATGTAGTAGAAGCTCCGGTAGAACCAAAGAAAGAGCTCACTGAAGAAGAAACTCAGCACCAAGCAATGATGGATATGATTGACCAATCATTCCCTGATTACTCAGCCGGACAAATCGTCGAAGGTACCGTCGTAAGTGTAAACGATAAGGAAGTACTTGTTGACATCGGTGGAAAATCAGAAGGCGCAATACCTATTACTGAATTCAGTTATTCAGGTGTACCTGCCTTTATGGATAAGATTCAGGTTATGGTTACCCGTTTTGGTGAAGGTGGAATCAGACTCTCTAAGAAAAAAGCTGATTTCAAGATTAATCTTGTAAAAGTTAAAGAGATTTTTGAAGCACAGGAACGCCTTCAAGGTATCCTTAGACGCAGAGTTAAGGGTGGAATGATTGTAGAGATTCTTGGACTGGAAGCTTTCCTTCCGGGTTCACAGATTGCTCTCAAGCCTATTCCAAATCTTGACCAATTTATCGGCAAAGAAGCTACCTTCTATATCATCAAATTAGATGAAGAACGCCGTAACATTATCGTTTCAAAGAAGAAGGTTCTTGAAGAAGACCTCCAAGCTAGGAAACATGAAATTATTGACAGTATTAAAGTAGAAGCCGAGCTCGAAGGTGAAGTTAAGAACATCACTAACTACGGAGCATTTATCGATTTAGGCGGTATTGACGGTCTTTTACACATCCAAGATATGTCTTGGGGAAGGATTAACCATCCTTCAGAAATGCTGAATATTGGCGATAAACTTAAAGTCAAAGTTATTGATTTTGACAAAGAGAGCGGACGCGTTGCGCTCGGTCTTAAACAGCTTGTACCTGAACCTTGGGAGAATGTTGATGCCAACTATCCTGAAGGAAAACAGGTTAAGGGTAAAGTTGTAAATATCGTTAATTATGGTGCATTTGTAGAACTTGAACCAGGTGTTGAAGGTCTTATCCATGTATCAGAAATGTCATGGACAAAATCAATTGTCAACCCTCATAAATATATCAAAATAGGCGATACAGTTAATGCTATCGTTCTTGCTATAGATAAAGTGAATCACAAAATCTCTCTCGGTATGAAGCAGATGCATGCTAATCCTTGGTTATCAATCGAAGAAAGATATCCTGAAGGAACTCCTATTGAGAGAAAGGTTAAAAACATCACTGAATTTGGTGTTTTCCTTGAACTTGAAGATGGTATTGACGGACTCGTTCATATCTCTGATATCTCTTGGACAAAGCGTATTTATCACCCAAGAGAGATATTCAAGAAAGGTCAGCTTGTCAAAGCAGTTGTTCTTTCAGTGGATAGAACTCTCCATCGCATTGCCCTTGGAATCAAACAGATGAGTTCAGATCCATGGGAAAACCTTCATACAATCTTACCACTCAATACTGAGATTATCGGTAAGGTTTCAAAGCTTATTCCTAAGGGACTTCTCGTTGACATCCCTGTAAATGAAACAGCTGTAGAAGGTTTCGTACCTATCTCACATCTTGCTATTCCAAATCTTGAAAAACCTGAACAGTTCTTCAAAATTGATGAAGAGCTTCCTCTCAAGGTTATAGAACTTGATATGGAAAACCGTCGTCTTATCCTCTCAGTTAAGGCTTACTTCTTCTCAAGAGATCTTGGTCTCCAAGAGATGTATGTACAGTTCCACATGGATCAGCATGATCAGATTATGGAACATATCAAAGAAGAAAGGGCTCGTAAAGAGGAAAGAAAAAGAAAGTCTGTGAAGAAGGAAAAAGATGCAGAAGCAGCTGTGAAAGAAGAAAAAGTTTCACAGAAAGTGGAAGTTGAAGCTCCTAAAACTGAAGAGCCTGCGGTTGTAGAAGGAGTTGTTGAAGAGACACCTGCTGAAGAGCCTGTGGTTGAAGAAGTAGTTGTTGAAGAGACACCTGCCGAAGAACCTGTGGCTGAAGAAGTAGTTGTTGAAGAAGCTCCTGTTGAAGAGCTTGTGGTTGAAGAAGTAGTTGTTGAAGAGACTCCTGCCGAAGAACCTGTGGTTGAAGAAGCTCCAGAAGAAGAGACAAAAAAGACTGAAGAATAACTCTAAGTCTTAGATAGATTAAAGGACGGTTGCAAAACCGTCCTTTTCAATTCACTTAAAAACTAGTAACTCTATTATCTCTTACGAAATGAAGTCTGTATATTCACAGTCTCAGGTACTAACTCCCTAAGTTTACTCTCAGAAAGCACTGCGTGGAATTCAGATGGGATACTGCTAATTGCAATTGTATCTTCTCGACCTCTGAATGTGAAGTTCACAGGTCTGACTTTCGCACCATCAAAGGGATGATGAGCAATCAGAAGGCTTAAGTCAGCAGATGCTTTGTTGGATTCGCGGCTTTATAGGATAGTTAAACCCTAAATGGGTATCACTAAAAAGAGTATCTTTATCTTGTCAGACAAGGTTTAAATTTTAATATCAGGGTGGTCTTGTTTGATCCTTTGGATAATTGTACGCAAGTCATCCAGTTGCTTATCCTTCGCTTGTAACATCTTGCGTTCAGACTCTCTTTCATCATTCTCTTCCAGGAGTCTAAAGAGGATCATCTTAATCAAACTGGTAATTCTTCTAACTAATCCAAAGCTAATGAGGACTATGAGCGTAATAAATATTGCAAAGTAGATAACTCTGCGTTTACGCCAAGTCTTTACTTTGAGTTCCATATTCAGATGTTCTTCAAAGTGTTTTATCTCAAGCTCATCAAGCGGGATCAGATAGGTAGCAATGCTGCTCATTATGTTAGTCAATTCCTCATTGTTCATTTCAGAAGAGATAACAATTGAGTTGAACTGGTCTTTTATCAGGTCAGCCTCTACCTGGAAGTTTTCATCTTTATGAATGGTTTGCAGAAGGACAACCATGCCTACTTCTTCAGAAAGCTTCTCATAAGCTTCCATAGCCTTAACCATGTCTTTATCTTCCATCTCTGCATCTTTAAGTACTGCATCGCAGAGATACTCAGAGAGATGTTGGGATAACTTCAAATAGTGCTCTGATACAGAGGCACAATGATAAGATGAGGCCAAATGATAGCTGTTAGAGACCCAAATCATCTTACCTGCTCGAGATTGATACCAACCAATGTAGAGTCCTGTCGCCGTGCCGAAAATCACGATCATAGTTACAAGAACATTAATATAGTGTTTTACTGTTTCAAACCATACACTTTTGTCTGCCATTTTACACCAAATCCATATTGTCTATTAAACGAGTTGAGCCGATAAATACGGCAATTATTACTCTTGTATTATCGTCAGCTGTCTCTTTCTTGTCAAGAGTATTCCTATCTACGAACTCGATGTAGTCTATCTTCCCGGCGTGTAATTGAATTAATTCTTGCATTGATTTACGGAGAATTTCAGGGTCGGCTGTTCCTTGTTTATAAAGAGTGCGAGCCTTTTGAAGTGATTGGTAGAGAACTCTTGCTCTAATTCGTTCATCTTCATTCAAGTAGGCATTACGAGAACTCATTGCAAGGTTGTCAGATTCGCGAATAATTGGGCAGGGACGAATAACTGTTCTGAAGTTCAAGTCGCTGATCATCGTGTTAAGTACAGCAATCTGCTGATAGTCTTTCTCACCCATATACATCAAGTCAGGACTAACAATGTTCATCAGTTTGGATACGATTGTTGTTACACCCCTAAAGTGGTTAGGTCTTTTAGCTCCGCATAAGATATCCGTAATTCCCTCAACATTGACCCAACTCTTGAATCCATCAGGATACATCATTTTGCTGGTTGGAGTGAATACATAGTCAACTCCGGCTTTCTCAGCTTTATCCAGGTCTGCTTTAAGAGTTTTAGGATAATTATCAAGGTCTTCGTTTGGACCGAATTGGGTAGGATTTAGGTAGATACTCATTACAACTATGTCACACTCTTTGCGAGCATATTCAGCAAGACTTATATGGCCTCTATGCAGGGCACCCATTGTCGGTACGAATCCGATTGTCCCAGACCAAAGATCGCTCTTGGTAAGGGCTACCATCTCTTCTATTGACTGTATTACCTTCATCTTTGAACTCATTTACGGTCTATGACTTTATTCTCATTATTCACAACAACTATACTGGGTTTATGACCCTCAATCTCCTCGGGATGCATCTCAACAAAGCTGACAATTATCACTTTGTCACCACGACGAACAAGTCGGGCAGCAGCTCCATTCACACCAATAACTCCTGATCCGGCTTCCCCTTCTATCACATAAGTGGCAAAGCGATTCCCGTTATCGATATCATAAATCTCTACCTTCTCATTGGGCAGAATACCAGTCTCATCTAATAGGTCTTTATCTATAGTAATACTACCGACATAATTGAGGTCTGTCTCTGATACGGTAGCTCTGTGTATCTTTGCATAAAGCATTGTTCGAAGCATTTCTTCCTCCAGCGTTAATCTAATGCAAATTTCCTCTCTTACAATTATTTGTAAATATTTTTACTGCACAATCTTTTTCTCAATGTTCCCATCACTTTTCATGGGGCTGTCACACAGATGGAATAAGCTCCTCTTGATGTCACCTTGAGTGCTGTGATATCAGTGTATCGAAGGATATACTAACTCTTTACCTTTCCAATGGTGGAGCAACGCGAGACCTTGTAAATGGTGAAGAAAACCAGCATACAAAACTGTCATAGTGAGTGACGCTGTGGTGCAGGTGGAAATTCAATACATCACAAAGAGGTGAAGCTAAAGCATCACTTCCCAGCAACCCCGTTACATTTGTCTTTCTTGTAAATCCATTTTTCTATTTTCTCTTCCTCTAAATTGCA
>JAVCCX010000182.1 GCA_030765245.1 Candidatus Zophobacter franzmannii
CGAAGTATGTTGGGGCAAGACTCGGTGCTCAGCTTGCCGGAGCTCCTCAAACTGTGAAGAAACATATAGGATTTGCTCTCTATCCAATGGCAGCACTCTCTCTTGGTCTTGTTACGCTGACAAAGAATGACTCCTCATTTTCTCAATATGCAAGCCTGATAAACTCCATTATCCTTACAGCAATTATCTTCTTTGATTTCCTTGGTCCAATCTGCACAACCTGGGTTCTGAAAAAGGCCGGAGAGATCAATAAGGACCGCTTAAGACTACTTGATTTCTTACAGGAAGAGTTCATTATCGTGAATATGAAGTCTAAGGATAAGTGGGAGTCACTCGATGAACTAACTGAGTTTCTCTATAAGACACATAGGTGCCGCTCGATTAGCCTTAAAAAGTTGAAAGAAGTAGTTCGTGCTCGTGAAAAGGATATGTCCACCGGAATAGGCAATAACATCGCTATCCCTCATGCTATTATTGAGGGTGGACCCCGTATTCAAGGTGTTATTGGTGTCTCAAAAGAGGGGATTGAGTTCGAATCCTTAGATGGAAAGCCTGTTAATATTATTATCTTAATTGCAACTCCGAAAGAACATTATAAATACCATTTAAAAGCCCTAGCTACTATTTCCCGTATTTTTGGTCATAACCAGCAGATAAAGAATCAGATCATTGAAGCTAATAGTGCTGAAGAGATATTTGAGATCTTCCAGAAAGAGGAAGTTGACCAGATGAACCCCTTCTTTGAAGAGATGTAGTCCCCATAAGTTTACTCTAATCTCTCCCAATCTTCTTCACTCTTTGATAGTGAAGTGCTATACTTTCTGCAATTTCATTTAGCTTGACACGGAAGGGTGTAAAAAAACGCTCTCTCAAAAGCATACAAAGGAAGTGAATATTGAAGAAGAGTATCCTGATTTACACAATCGCATTAACAGCGATGATCTGTTGGAGCCTCACCTTCATTCTATATAAAGTTGCTTACAAATATTACCATCCATTTACCCTTGTCTTCCTTAGATTACTCATAGCGACTGTGTTTTTAGAGATTATTGCCTTGTTTGGCAAAAGAGACAAGATTGCTAAAGAAGATAGAAAAGCCTTCTTTCTCATGGCTTTCTTCGAACCATTCCTCTATTTCATGGGTGAGAGCTTTGGTCTGCAATACATCTCAGCAACTGTTGGGGCAATAATGATAGCAATTATCCCCCTGATTACACCTTTCTTCAGCTGGATTGTGCTAAAAGAAAGAGTTACCTTGTTTGGTTATCTTGGAGCTATAGTCTCCTTTGTTGGTGTCTATCTGACAGTTTCTGGTGATGCGGATAGTTCCCACTATTTAAAGGGAATCCTCTTCATGCTATTGGCTGTTGGTGCTGGTTTGTGTTACGGTCTATTAGTAAAACCTCTTTCACATAAATATAGCAGTTTCACTATAGTTCGGGTTCAAAGCACAATTGGGTTAGTGCTATTCTTGCCTTTCTTCCTCATCTTTGATTTCAGTCACTTCATAACTGTAGTACCCTCACTTGAATTAGTTCTGACGATGCTTACAATGGGCATTGTTGCTTCGGTATTCGCTTATGTACTATATACAATTGCGATTAGGAATATCGGGCTGAACAATTCTACCTATTTTGCAAATCTCATCCCTGCTTTCACTGCAATCGAGGCATATCTTATCCTTCATGAGGAGTTTTCAACTGCTAAGATTTTAGGTGTTGCCTTAGTCGTAGGTGGACTATTTGCTTCTCAATATTTCGACTTTCAAGCCAAAAGAAAACGACGGAAGAAAGAAAAGGCTTTACACCTAACAAGATGATAGTAATTCTTTGATTATTAAGAGATTTCCCATTTAAATAACAAGGAAATATTGGAATAATGAGAATAAAGAATATTGCTTACTTTGGTCTAATTGTTGTACTTATCTCAATACTTTTTGCACAAGTACATCAAGTTGGCTACATCACGGGTGCTTACTTGCAGGAACATGAGATTAAGATACCTCACAGTTTTGCCGCTCCTCAGATGTTTGATAATTGGGAAAAGCTCTCCTCTACAGAGCAATCTATTGTCTATCTCAGTGGATTGGGAATCCTCTTTTTACTCTGGATAATTTTCGTCATTGTTATCCGAAAATCCAAGAACCCAATTATTATAGCATCTCAATTTGTCGGGACAATGCTATTCTTAGGTTATCAGTTGTGGAACATTATCAGTGCCTTTTCTCTGCTATTTAGCGAGAAGAGTTTTGGCAGAACAGGCTATGCGATAGAAAGTGTAGGAGGTAATCCTGTATCAGGAGTTATTCTTCTACTTGTGATATTCATCGTCACGCTTGCGTTGCTGTATCTAAAAAGGTTTTCACTCAAAGATATCGGTATTGTTTTCACTCAGAAGATAGAGTTCTATCGTGAATTCAATATAATAGCTGGCTTGTTAGTTGCTCTTATCTCCTTCTCTCTTATCCTAACCACTGTCCGTTCAAGACCGTTTGAAATTATGAAGTTTGATATGTTAGCGTCTTATAATCTTCGGGAAGAATTCTTCATTACACATGATTTAATGGATGAGGAGATTGATAGCTTCGAAGTGAAGGGAGAGAAAGAGGTTGTAATCAACTTTATCCTAAACAATATTGATGCTCAATACTTTGAACTCAGAGTTATTAATGAAGAAAGCGACATTACTATTCTCCGGGATGACGACCTTAAGATAGATTACCGAGAAGTAAAAGCTGAGATGAAGCTTTCAGAGGGTAACTATCAGATTATCTGTACAATATTCAACCATGAACTGAGTGAAACTAGCATCGTTGTGAAGATAAATTTATATTGACCTAAGGGTGCTTGACCTGAGTTTTGTTATAACTAATATATAGATATTTGGAGTAAAAAATCAATGCAAAAATTCCTACTCTTTGCCATTTTAGGATTACTATTAAGCTCATTATTCAGTGCTGAAGCTGAAATTGAGAACATAAGATTTGAAAATGATAACGGAAGAGTTATTATCACTTATGACTTAATCTCTGAAGAACCGGTAAATATAATCGTAAAAGCTGTTAGAGGGGATGACTTCATCGTCCCCGGTGCTATTGCTGGTAACATTATTGATGTTCAACCGGGTTTGGATAAACAAATCTGGTGGGAACCCTACTTAGAACAACTTAACCCTGAAGACTGGACCATTGAACTCTCTGTTTGGAGTGGTGATTATGTGTTCGTGCAGGGGAGTGATATCAATTTTGAAGACAACTCTACCGTATCCATTAAAGCCTTCTATGTAGGTACATACGAAGTTACCCAAAAAGATTGGTGCGAGGTTATGGACAGTAATCCTGCTAAATTTGAAAACCCTGAAAATCCTGTTGAGAATGTTCGTTGGGATCAGGTTATTGAGTTTTGCAACATAAAGAGTAAGAATGAGGGATTAACCCCATGTTATGAGGTATTCCCCGATTCTGTAAAATGCTATTTCAATGCAGATGGTTACAGATTACCGTATGAGGTTGAATGGGAATATTGTGCCTCCGGTGGTGTGCTTTCAAATCTCTACAGTTATAGCGGTTCAAAAGATGTTGATGAAGTTGCCTGGTATGATGAGATGTCTGACCATGCTCCCTCAATTCCCGGCCAACTTAGCCCTAATGAGTTAGGCATATACGATATGAGTGGAAATGTTGAGGAGTGGTGTTGGGATAATTATCTCAAAGATAGAAGTAAACCGGTTTATGATGTTAGAAAGTCTCGCGTTATGGCAGAAAAAGTGATTAAAGGTGGTAGCTGGTTTGCAAACTATAAGAAATGTAAAATCGAAGCAAGAAGTGGTGAAAGCCCTGATACACGCGACTTTCGTCTCCGGTATACATTCTTCAGAACAGCGCAAAAGTAGAGGTTAACATGAAAACAAACTTAA
>JAVCCX010000065.1 GCA_030765245.1 Candidatus Zophobacter franzmannii
AGCCTTTTTCGCAGGTGCAATTTCATTCCTATATCTTTATAGATTGATCCATACAGTATTCCTGGGTCAAGCAAAACCAGCTCACAAAGATGTTAAGGAAGCTCCTGTTTGGATGCTTATACCACAGGTAATCTTTATGATGGTGATTATGGCTATCTCTACCTTCCCTAACCTGATTACAATGCCATTATCTGATGTTGTTGGCAGGTATATCCCAAGACCTGAGTGGTTAACCTGGAGTGGTTACAACATTCAACTTGGTGGTGATGTTCTGCATGGTAACTGGAATGGTAATTTAGCTATGCTTGTGACAATGGGTGTCTTCATGGTACCTCTTGTTTGGCTATTGCTAGTAAATAGGAATATACAGAAAGTTCAACAGCTTAACATTGTGTTTGCTGCTGAAAGGCCCATGAAACCAGGAACTACTCACTTTGCACATAACATGTTTGCTCCTTATAACAAGGCACTTGGGTTCCTTGTTAATCCAAGAGCTACAGCATTTTGGAACAGTGTTTCTGAGTGGGCACATTCGCTGGCGGCGACTATCGCACACATATACACAGGTAATGGTCAGACATATCTGCTCCATATCTTCCTGTATGTCATCGTACTATATTTTGTAGGAGGAGTGTATTAATGGGTATCACAACTAAAATACTATATGCCTTCCTCTCACTTGGTGTTGTCATGGTTTGGGGTTTAACCCTAAATGGTATTGTGCGTAAGATCTTTGCTAGAGTGCAGGGTCGTATCGGACCACCAGTATATCAGCCCTTCATAGATATTAAAAAGAGTAATGCCAAAAGAACAGGTATTACCCATGGAATCATGTTCTATCTGGGTCCTGTCTTCAGGATAGCAGGTGGAGTTGGTACATATATGTTTATTCCTGTCATCTTTGGCTCAGAGATATTCTCAAATTTCTCAATCTCAGGTGACCTACTGCTTGTAATGTATTTCATATTCTTTGGACAGCTTGGAATGGCTCTAGGTGCCGGAGAAGGTGGTCATCCATACTCAGCAGTTGGTGTAAGTAGAGGACTTGCTCAAATGACAGCATTTGAAGTTCCTTTTGCTCTCTCTGTTATTAGTTTGGCAATCCAGCACGGAACATTGAACATTACAGAGATTGTTGCTGCACAGCAAGGTGGAATCCTTTCATGGACTCTCTTTACAAATCCACTCGCTGTTACTGCCGCTATGATTTCAATGCTCGGAATGAATATGTATAATCCGTTCTCAATTGTTATTGCTCCTCAAGAGATACCAATGGGACCTCCAACAGAATATCAAGGTTCATTCCTTGGTCTTCTTGCTACTAATCGTGGTATATTTGCAGGTGCTAAGCTTGTTCTCTTTATGAACCTATACTTTGGTGGAGCTACGAGTTTGCCTATCCTGATGTGGAAGACATTTGCTATCTATATGTTTAGTGTTTTCATCGGGGCAGCCTTTCCACGCTTCAAAACCGAAGATTCAATTAAGTTCTTTTTGAAAATCCCAACAGCAATTGGTCTTTTAGCCCTTCTTATTGCTTATTTATAGGAGAGATGATGATAGATAAAGATAAATATAAAGATGTTAACCCGGTGGAAGAGGAAGTGAAAACTCTCGAATCTCCAAAGAACAATTGGTATGTGGATGAGAAAACACTTGCCAATGCAGATCTCCCAGAGGAGGAACGGGAATGGTTCAGTGATGCCAGACCCCAAGTCGTTCCACCTATCAGGTGGACTCCAATGGAGAAGTTCCTGAATTGGGCCAGAGCAAAAAGCTTATGGATACTTGCCTTTGGTACAGGTTGTGGAGCTATAGAGCTTAGACCACTTCTGACAGCCAGATATGATATCTCACGCTTCGGTATGGCACCAAGACCTACACCGAGACAAGCTTCAGTGTTCATGATTGGTGGATATGTTTCATTAAAGACTTTGAAGCGTATAGTTAGGAGTTACGAACAGATGCAAGGACCAAAGTTTGTTGTTGCAGTATGCTCATGTGCTATCAATGGTGGTATGTACTGGGATTCATATAACACGATTAAAAGGATTGATAATTACATTCCGGTTGATGTGTATGTGACTGGTTGTATGCCTCGTCCTGAAGCGGTTCTTTCTGGGTTCCAAAAACTTCAGCAATTGATTATGGATGGTAAAGCAGAGGGTCAAAACCTCTACGCTGAGAAGTTCGACTGGTACAAAGCAAACCAGAAGAAAGTGATTAAAGACTGGAACATGCCGGATTACAATTGGTAGGTAAAATGAAAACTATATATGAAGATTTAAATAAAAGATTCACCATGAGTGGTTACAAACAGCAGCGAGATGACCTTGCATTTGTTACAGTTGATAAAGATCAACTTGTTAATGCAATAACCTATCTCAAAGACTATCATAAATTCACTCATCTTGCCTTCGTTACCGCAGTTGATTGGCTTGAGGAGAACGAGTTTCAAATCACATATCTCCTGCATAATTACGAACTCAAAGTCGATTTAGGCTTAAAAGTAAGGCTTGATAGAGATAATCCAACTATGGATACTATCCATCATCTTTGGAAGCAAGCTCGAGTTTATCAACGAGAATTACATGAGATGTTTGGCATAGACTTCCCCGGTAGTCCGGGAGTGAATGATCCTATGATCCTTGAAAGCTGGGAAGGTCCTCCTCCTATGAGAAGAGATTTTGACACAAAAAAGTATTCTGAAGAGACTTATGACCATCGTGAGCGTCAGCATATTGAGCCTGAAGATCACTTAAGAAAACAGCTTTACCCGGAGGACTAAATGATAGACAAATATCCAAAAATAGTCGATGGAAAATCAGTATATGATCTGGATAGTCAGAAGTATCTGAAGATGTGGCAAGGACCACAGCATCCGGGTGTTACCGGCAATATGAGCCTTGAGCTTATCATTAGTGGTGACCAGGTTGTAGCCTGCAATACCCATGTTGGTTATCTCCATCGTGGGTTTGAAAAGCTGATGGAACGCAGACGCTATATCAATTGCTTCCCAATTGTATGCCGCATCTGTGTACCGGAGCCTGATACCAATGAATATCTCTTTGCAGCAGCAACAGAAGAACTGCTTGGTATTACTGTTCCTGAAAAAGCACAGTGGCTTAGAACCCTGGACCTTGAACTATCCCGTCTTGCCAGTTTCCTTATGTGGATTGGCGGTCAGAGTGGTTCTTTCGGTTCAGGAACTGTTGCTCAATGGGCAATTGCCAATCGTGACTTTGTTCTGGATCTTTTTGAGGAACTTTCAGGTGCAAGAATATACCATATGTATATGATACCAGGTGGAGTCCGTGGTAACTTACCTGAAGGATGGATTGAGCATACTGAGAAAGTCCTAAATAATACAGAGAAACTCCTTGATGAAATCTATATTGTTCTCTTTAACAATGCTGTGTTTAAATCCCGTGCAGTTGGCATGGGAGTAATCACACCAGAGATGATAGACCAATACGGAATCGTAGGTCCAAATGCCAGAGCAAGTGGTGCAGCCCGTGATATCCGTAAAGACAATCCCTACCTTGTTTATGATCACCTTGATTTCAAAATAGAGACTGAAACAGCCGGTGATACATATGCCAGAACACTTGTCCGCTGGAAAGAGATGCATCAGTCTATTAGTCTTATTAGGCAGATATTAAAGTTGATGCCAAAGCTTGGTCCAATCTATACCAAGCTACCTAATGTATTACACATGAAAGTGCCGGCTGGTGAGACCTATGTGAAAGCTGAATCTACTCGTGGAGAGTACGGCTACTACATAGTTGCAGATGGAACTGAGTTCCCTCGCAAAATTACGGTTAGAGGACCTTCATACTCGCATGGAATGGCCCTTCTTGAAGACCTTGTCGTTGGTGGAAACATCGCTGACACACATGGATTGATGCTTTCATTGCATACATATCCACCTGAGATTGAGAGGTAAAAATGAATTTAAAAGATGTACTGTCCCCACTCTATGTCTGGAAAAGAGCATTTGAGAAACCCTATACAATAAGGACTGAAAAAGAACCGAGACCCGGTGCTGACCGCTACCGTGGATTTCATCAGAATGATACAGAGAAATGTATAGGGTGTGGCTCATGTGCCGAGATTTGCCAGAATGAATCAATAGATATGATCCCCGTTTCCGAGACTAAAGATGGAGATAGCGGATTGAGACCTCGCATCGACTACGGTCGTTGCTGTTGGTGTGCTCTCTGCGTCGATATTTGCCCATCAAGCTCCCTTACAATGTCTAATGCCTACACATGGATTGAAGAGGGACTTGATAAGGATACTAGAGAGACATTCTGTTTCACTCCCGGTGTTGATGAAAAACCTTGGGACAATGATGAAAAGGGTTACAGAAGACCTGATGGGTATGACCTGTCACTTCTCGAAAGAGTGGAGATGGAAGAACTTAGTCCTGCCGAGAGAGTAACCTCCTTTATCGAAATGGTGAAGGGATTCTCTAAGGAACAGGCAAAAAGAGAAGCTGACCGTTGCATTGAATGTGGTATTTGTACTGCAACCTGCCCCGGTCACATGGATATTCCCGGATATATCCGAGCTATTCGCGAAGATGATATTGAAAAGGGAATTGAGATTCTCTACAAAACAAACCCTCTACCTGGTGTTTGTGGTCGTATCTGTACTCGTAGATGTGAAGATGTCTGCTCACTCTCTCTTAGGGGTGAAGCAGTTTCCATTCGTTGGCTGAAGAGATATCTCACAGATAGTGCAGAAGCTGGAAAGTATCGTGACCTTCTCCATGATGAAGTCGTTTCATCCGGTAAGAAAGTAGCAATCGTTGGTACTGGTCCGGGTGGACTTAGTGCTGCCTACTATCTGCTTAGAATGGGACATGAAGTCGAGATATTCGAACAGAATGAAGCTGCCGGTGGTATGCTTCGCTATGGTATTCCTGAATACAGACTTCCTTATGGTAGTCTTGATAATGACATAAACTTCATTATTGAGCTTGGTGCTAAACTCCATCTGAATACCAAAGTTGGTAAGGATATAAGCTTCGATAAACTCTACAAAGAGTTCGATGCAATCTTTACAAGTGTAGGACTCACCGACTCGTATAAAATCGGGATTGAGGGTGAGGAACTTCCGGGAGTTACAACTGGTCTAACAGTTCTTAAAGCAGTAACTATGGGACAAGACCCTAAACTCGGTGACCATATTGTTGTTATCGGTGGTGGTAATGTTGCAATGGATGCTGCGAGAACAGCGAGACATCTCGGTGTGGATGTGACGGTCGTATATCGTCGTAGACTCGAGGATATGCCTGCTGATTCTGATGAAATCAAGGAAGCTATTGAGGAGAATGTTGAATTCATTACTCAAGGTATCCCACTCAAGATTGAAGAGGGAGCTAATGGAAAGCTCAACTTTATCTGGGGTAAAGCAGAGATGGTGGATAATGGTTCAGGCAAACGCCCTTCTCCTGTCTTAATCGAAGGAAGCAGAGAGGTTATGGAAGTAACCAAAGTAATTGCGGCTATCGGTCAAGGTGCTAACTATGGTTGGCTTGAAGGTGAAACAACAAAACAAGTTAAACTTGGTAAACGAAATATAGAAGCTGACCGTTGGGGTAAAACCGATGATCCTAAAATCTATGTCGGTGGTGATATGTTCAATAAAACCGCTGACGCTATTAGTGCTATTGCAGATGGACACAGAAGTGCCAGAGCAATTGATAGCTATTTAGCAGGTGAAGAATACCCTAAAGATAGATTCTAATCAATAAAATAATAACAATAGATTACGGGCACAGTAATGTGCCCTTTTTTATATATTTTTGTTATGTGGCATCCTAAGAGACAATAACTTTGACAAGAAACTTACGGAATCTAATATGTATTAACTTAAATAGGGGAGAGTGAAGATGAAGGAAGTTGTTTTAGTTACCGGAAATGATGGTTTCTTTGGTCAGGGGCACAAACCATGGGACCAATGGATATAAATCTTATCATTGAACATCTGAAGACAAATGGAATCACAATTACACTGAAATCATATCATGAGATTGTTAATGGTCAACTTCCCTCAAAAGATATTCCTATAATCTACTCTTTTAGTCAAAGACCTGAAATCAGGGCTTATCTCAAAGATATGGCTACTTTTTTACATACAGAGGGTTATCAGCTTGTCCCATCTCTTGAAATATTGCTTTGTCACGAGAATAAAGGCTATCAGGAGCTTGTAAAAAATAAATACCATATAGATGATCTAAATGCGTATTACTTCGCGGAGATTGAGGAAATTAAGCAGTATGATTTGAAATATCCTGTTGTATTGAAACGACTTGATGGCTCTAATGGTAAAGGTGTGTTTCTTGTAGAAGATGAGGTATCTCTAATAAAGAAAGTGAACAGCTTGACGCCACTATATACTTCCTCACAGAAAGCTGATTTGATGAGGAGAAAGTACTTTAGAAAAGAGAAATCCTATAAAGAGTATCCCAACTATAACAACAAGAATGATTTAGAACAATACCGTAAGCATATCAAAGAGCATAAACGCTTTGTTATACAGGAATTTATTTCGGGACTTGATCATGACTATCGAGTCTTAGTAGCAGGGGATAGGTATTATATTACTAAACGGCACACGAAAGATGATTTCAAAGCAAGTGGAACCAAGTTGTTTGATTTCGATATCGCTGAACCAGAGGCCATCCTGGCATTTGCCAAAGAGGTTCATGAAAAGATAGACTCTCCTTTTTTATCTTTTGATATCTGCCGGAAGGGTGATGAATTTTATCTCATAGAGTTTCAAGGACTGCATTTCGGGATGAATGTAGTGGTTAAGGGAAGTGGATACTATAAGTATGAAGGCAACGGCTTTACTTTTACTACTCAAAAGCCTTCACCGGAAGAGACAATTGCTTATGGACTGGCTAATCACTTAAATAAGTAATTCAGATTAGTTACAAACCTATTCCTTTTCCTTTGACAGTGGTTGAACGAAAAGAATCCTTTCAAATGGTAAAGAAAGATAGCACAATCAGACCTTGACATCCCTTCAATAATTCTGAATACTAACTTACCACTCACCTACTAAATTCTTTCCCGTTTCTTACCCATCTGGGTAGGGTCTGGGTAAGCAGTAAGGGTCTAGTTAGAATTATTGAAGAGAAATCTTAGAAAACAATGGTCTTTTACAAGGATTTTGAAAATATTTATTAAACTCTTATAGAGTTTTTAAAAAGGGGCTGTCACATTGAGGAATATTTATAATCTTCCAGTGAGACAGCCCTTAAGTTTAATTATTAATCGTTACAGAGGACTATTTTACTCATAGCTACTTCTGCAGCTTTTATTAGTACATATTTCGTAGGTGCTGTAGTCAGGAGTGGATGGGTTCCTATCTGGAAAGAAACAAGTTCGTAAACCGTTACACCTTTCTGAATAGCAAGACTGATGACATTTATCAATTCACCGACAGATTTCCCACCGTGGATTTCACCACCAATGATAGTGCCTGTTTTAGGTGAAACAATCAGACTAACCCAGAGTTTGGAAGTATCATCAAAGGTACCTGGATGACGATCAACATCTTCAAATTCTCCACTGATGTATTCAATCCCGGCTG
>JAVCCX010000432.1 GCA_030765245.1 Candidatus Zophobacter franzmannii
CTTGTTTTACAAAAACAACTCAAAGGAGCTCCATTCTGCGGTGTCACTAAATGGCTAAATAATAAAAAAGCAATGATTGTATTAAGTCTTCGGGGGGAAAGTGCAGACCATTTTTGGTTTTCTTTTTTCCATGAAGCTGCACATTTAATTCTTCATAAAAGCAAACAGAAAGTCTTTATTGATTCCAATAATGAAGAAATAAGTGACATAGAAGAAGAGGCTAATAGCTTTGCATCGAACTTTCTTATCCCAGAAAAGTATATAATTGATCTTAAGTGCATAAGGAAACGTAAAGATGTAACAGAATTAGCAAAATTGTTGAAAATTGACCCTAGTATTGTTGTCGGTCAATATCAACACTATACAGAGAAATGGAGTTTCTTCAATGATTTAAAAGTAAAGTATGAATGGGTAAAAAAATAGACTGTCTATGAACTAAATGTAGGGGTGCAGAAATAGGCACCCCTATTTTAATACTTGAATCAATCCTTAATCCACTCTTTATCAATTATTCCATATCTCTATATTTACAGCAACCGGGAAGGGCGGTATAAACTTCATCATCAGCTTTCATCTTATCAGTGTCGTGTCCAACTGTTGAAACAGCCTTATGAACCATCATTACATCAGTTCCTTTTGTTGTTTCAATTGTGAGCATATCAGTTTCCTGATCCCATACTGCAACTTCAACACCTTCTACGGTCTTAGCAGCTTCTTCAATCCGCCCCTTACACATTCCACAGGCACCTTGAACAGGTATTTCTGTAGCTATAAGTGTGGACTTTTCTAGTTCAACAGCAACATTGTCTGCCTCTACATTCTTCTGAGCACATCCGGCGAAAGTTAACATTAAGGCTAACAGGGTAACGATTAGTACTATATTCTTCATTTTTATTCTCCTAGTATCTCTTTTGTTTCTCCGCATTCCAGCATAAGATCACCAAAATACGGGTTTAAAATTTCTTTTGTATTGCTCAGCCACTGCGCTCCTTTGTCATTATCTGCCATTGGGCAGAACTGAACAAACATGGGTTTATTGTTAAGTTTGTACATTTTTGCCAGTTCAATAACTTGAACTGAAAGTGGTTTGAAAGCTTGTCGCTGTGTCTCGATACTTTGACTTTCTACAAGCTGAGAAAGGTACTTTGTTAAGATTAGTTTTCGCGTTTTCCAATCCTCAAGGGCATCACCATAGAAGCCTGTATCAGATAACTGGGAGATATGCTTCTGCATTGCCTCAGCACTCTTTTGGGAAAGTTTAGGATTGGCATGAACAAGGTTTGTTGTAAGTTGAAAATACTTCTGCAAAACCTTGTTTAGGGTTTCCCGATTGAATTTTGAAAGTTGAAGACTCAGATTGTTTGATGGTTCCTTATGCTTCGGATTCATCATGCTTTGTTTATTCATTAATTGAGCAGAAGCATCGACAGCAAAAGTCCCTGCTGTAACTACTTCTTCTCCCTCTTCGATACCCTTTTTTAAGATATAAAAGTTATCAAGGGTTTCACCGAGGGTGATCTCCCTGATTTCGAACTCAGTTTCTTCAGCATCGTTAGTTTTTACATATGCAACTGAGGTGTCTCCTGTCCATAGAACGGCGGATTTAGGGATAATCAAGGCTTTCCTATTTCCAGGAATTGATCCTAAAAGTGTTCCCTCTGCAAGCATGTTTGGTTTTAAAGTATTGTTTTGATTTGAGACTTCAGCTCGAATAGTAACAGTGTGCTTCATGGGGTCAACTTGAGGACTGATCCAAACTATCTTTGCTTTGAACTTCTTCCCGAGATAAGCAGGAATTGAAAATGATAACTTCTGATTAAGCTTGATGAATGGGAGGTCTGGTTCGTAGGCATCAAACTCCACCCAAAGTTGGCTCTGGTCAGTGATGTCATAAAGAGGTTGCCCATATTTAACATAGTCACCTTGATTAGCATGTAGTCCTGTGATATATCCATCGAACATTGATCTTATCTCAAAGCTTTGAAGTGGTGTTTGCGTATCAATAATATTATCAATTTGCTCTTCGTGGACATTCAATAAGCTAAGCTTCTTACGAGCAGAAGTATAAAGAACAGGATTGTCTTCACGCTGTGAATAGGCACTTAAGAGTTCCTGTTGTGTGAGGATAAGTTCAGGGGAGTATATTCTTGCTAAAACTTGCTCTTTTACTACCTTTTCACCTTCAGAATAAACAACAAGCTCTTCTATTCTACCAGCAAAGTAAGCTGCTTGGGTGTTTACAAGTTCAGCATTTGGAACTATTTCTCCTTGAAGCCGGATCTTCTTTTGGACATTTCCTTTTGTGATGGGAGTAGTTTGTACTCCTGCTAATTCCATAGCGTGTTCACTCATTTTGAAAGTACCGGTAGATGAGTCATTACTGTTCAATGCAGGGATCAAATCCATTCCACAGATTGGACAATCTCCTTCAGTTTCTTGTCTGATCTGAGGATGCATTGAGCAAGTCCACTCTGATGAATGGGAATCTTCATGTTGGTTGCCATTATCTTTGTTACCGTTTCCTAAAACCAGGGATGTAATCAGAATACCTAAGGCGAAATAGATAATCGGTAAGGCATATTTTTTAAAGTTCTTCATTTAGTCCCCTTTGTGATAAGGTAATCCAATTCTGCTTTTGCTATAAGATATTTAACCAATGCCTCTGCTTGTGATATTCTGTTCTTAACAAGTTTGTTATCAGATACAAGGACATTTCCGAAAGTACTCTCACCGTTTTCAAAGGCAGTAGTTGTTAATGCCAAAATTTGGGATAACTTCTGTCCGATAGCGATGGCAGATGTATATGTTTGTTCTGCAGTTTTCATATCAGCATCAAACTTGAGATAGGACTGTTGAAGTGTTAGTTGCAGTTTCTCATGTTCAAGTTGAGCTTGTTGGACTCGCAGTTCAGCTTCTTTCACTTTAGAATTTAGGGCTTTTCTTTGCCATGGGATGCTTAGACTTATTGAAGCCATAATTGCATCTTTCCCTGCATCAACTCCATCACCCTGCTTCTCAATAAAAGAATATTCCACACCTAGTCCAAGGCTTGGGAGTTTATTCCGCTTCTGCACTTTCGAGTTTATCACATTTGCCTTTTCTCTCTCTGCTATTGCAAGGATGAGAGGATGTGACTCTAGCTGAAGCAGGTCATTTGTCCTAAGTTGTATATCAGTTGGGAGGGAAAGGGAGTCTGGTAAGATTATCTCATGCTCAGGTTTCTGACCAATCAGCAGGTTGAAGTTATATTGAGCAGAGATTTGCATCTCGATGAGATTATCATACTGCTGTTTTAACTTCATTTGGGCTATTTGAATATCTAAGACATCTGAGAGGGTTTTGATATCGTTCTCAAAGCCTGTAATAGTATTTGTCTCTAGTAACTCAAGGTTCTTCAGTTGCTTCTTAAATAGCACGCTTTTAGCTTCTAAAAGGTAAAGCTTATAATAGCTAATTGCAACTTCTTTACTAAGTTTGTTTACTGAATCCTGATATTTCAAAGATGCAGTATTACTAATGTATTTTGCAGCCTTTCTTTTAAGACCAGGGACTCCCCACTTTGGTAGCATCTGTCGCACTCCGACCTTGCCGAGTAATGCTCCATTTTTGGTTTCAACAGGGGCAATTGCCCAACCGGCATTGATACTAGGATCGCTCCATGCACCGGAAGAGATGGTCTTTTGTTTAGCTATCTGTATCTCACTATCTGCATAGGCGATAGAAGGATTATTCTGAATAGCCAGTTGTTGATAGTATTCTAATGAGTTCTTCTCAACTTCTTGTGCATGAATGAGTAAACCGGAAAGAAGCAGTAATATAGTGATTAGATACTTCATATTAGTTTCCTTTCCTCACGCATTGAGTAAAGAACAGGGATAACAAAGAGCGTGATTAACTCAATTGCCATACCTCCAAAGATTGGGATAGCCATAGGAATCATTATATCTGAACCTCTGCCAGAGCCTGTCAAAACGGGAGTAAGAGCTAGAAGTGTGGTGGCTGTTGTCATTAGACAAGGTCGAACTCTACGGAGTCCTGCTTCAATTACAGCGGTCCTGATAGCTTTTTTGGTCTCAGGATGTTCTTTCTTAAACACCTGATTCAGGTAGGTTGCAATCAAAACCCCATCATCGGTCGCTATGCCAAAGAGGGCAATAAAACCAACCCAAACAGCTACACTAAGATACACAGGGTGAATCTGGAATAGAGTCCGCATATCTGTCCCTAAGACGGAGAAGTTTAAGAACCAGTTTGTGGAGTAAAGATGTAGCATGATAAATCCTCCGGCAAAGGCAACACCGATTCCAGTAAAGACCATCATGGAAGTAGAAAAGCTTCTAAATTGCATATACAGAATTAAAACTATCAGGGCTAAAACTATAGGTATGACGATGGAAAGTCGTTTGTTTGCCCTTAGTTGATTCTCATAATTACCAGTGAAACTATAAGTAACACCGGATGGTAACTTTAACTCACCATCTTCGAGTTTTGAGGTAATAAAGTCCCTAGCCTGTTCAATAACATCAGCGTCTGAATAGTTAGGAAGCTTATCAAAGATAACATATCCTACGAGAAAAGTATCCTCACTTTTTATGACTTGCGGACCACGAGTATATTTCACTTCTGCAAGCTCACTAAGCGGGATGAAGATTCCTTTTGGGGTAGAGATTTTAAGATTCATAAGTGATTCAGGAGAGTCACGATAATCACGCGGATAACGAACCCGAATTGAGTAGCGTTCTCTTCCCTCAACTGTCATTCCTGTTCTTATTCCACTAACTGCGGTCATCAAAACAGTCTGCACATCTTCTATCTGGAGTCCATATTGTGACAGAGCTTCACGATCCCAAATAACTTCAATATAAGGTTTGCCAATTAGACGATCAGCAAAGACCGATGCCTTATTGATCGATGGTACCTGTTGAAGTGTTTTCTCAACCTGCAGGGCAAACTTCTCAATATCACTCTGGTCATTTGCTAAAATCTTTATCCCCATTGGGGCACGCATTCCGGTTTGGAGCATCACTAAGCGGGTCTCGATAGGTTGCAACTTAGGCGCAGATGTCACACCCGGTAAGGATGTCGCCTTAACTATTTCCTGCCAGATATCATCAGGAGTTTTTACTTCATCACGCCACTGACGGAAATATCTCCCGTGTTTGTTTGGAATCAGTTTCCCATCTTCGTCATAGATAAATTGCTTCTTTTTATCAACCGCAAAACGAACCTTTCTCCCGTTCTCATCAAGTCTATATTCTGATTTATATTGGATAACATTTTCATACATAGAAAGGGGAGCAGGGTCTAAAGCACTATTGACTCTTCCTGCTTTACCTACAACCATTTCAACTTCAGGGATTGCTGAGACTGCCATATCTAATCGGGATAAGACTTCTTTATTCTCTTCAACACCGGAATGAGGCATTGAGGTTGGCATTAAGAGGAAAGTACCTTCATCAAGAGCAGGCATAAACTCGCTTCCAATTCCCGGTAGTGTATGGTGGAGAGAACTCCATAACTTGGTTGGCCGAATGTCTATCTTAAGTATGTCAAAACCTACAGCTACCCACCCGAAGAGTCCACTCCATCCCAGCCAGATAAGTAAACCCCATAAGACAAGGGTACTTGGAATTGCCAGGAATGCCTTCTTGTGGTCAAGTGCCCAGGTAAGTACTCTTTCATAATTCTTTCGGAACAACCAAAAACCTCCTAAGAGGGATAGTTGAACAAAAGCAACGAAGAGGAAGTTTACGAAAAGGGAGCGATTGGGACCAAGTGGGAGCCAGCGTTTTGCTAAAAACCAAAGAACCAAGAATGTAATTGTAATCAGGTCAATATGCTTTAAACGAGGGACGGAGAGTTTCTTGAGAATCACTAAGAGATGTATAAATCCAATCAACAAGATAATCACACCGGCCAAAGTGTCGATTCTAAGCAAGACGAAGGTACCAATCCCAATCAGTAGCATCTGTTGAAGGACTCTAAGATTAATCTTCTGCATTTTCCTGGTTCTGAAGATTAGGTCAGCCAGAGTAGGCAGAATTAAAAGAGCAACAAATAATGACCCGGTCAAAACATAGGTCTTTGTGAAAGCAAGGGGGCGGAATAGCTTACCCTCAGCATGTTGCAGTGTAAACACAGGGATAAAACTGATAATAGTGGTTAAGATAGCGGTGATGATAGCCGGAGTCACCTCCATCACAGCATCCAGGACAAGTTTGGTAGAGTGAACTCCTTTTTTAAGAGTTCTAAGAATATTTTCTATCATCACAATGCCGACATCTACCAGGGTGCCGATTGCGATTGCAATACCTGAAAGTGCTACAATATTAGCTTCAACCCCTGTATAACGCATCAAGATAAAACTAAAAAGAACAGCTATTGGGATTATGAGTGAGATCAGTGCGCTGGCACTTATATTCATCACCATCAGGATGATAACCAGAATAGTTACGATAATTTCAAGGATTAATGCATCTTCAAGGGTTCCGAGGGTTTCCTTTATTAAGCCTGTACGGTCATAGAAGGGGATTACCTTCAACTGGGATTCCCGTCCATCAGAAAGAGTCTTACTAGGTAGCCCCGGTGATATCTCTGCTATCTTCTCTTTTACTGATTCGATGACTTCCATGGGATTTGTCCCATATCTAGCGACGACTACTCCACCTGTAACTTCGGCACCGTCTTTATCTAAAATCCCTCGTCTATTAGCTGGTCCAAGAGATACATGGGCAAGGTCTTTAATCCTGAGTGGTGACCCATCCATTGATTTCACAAAAGCCTCTTCGATGTCTGAAATGCTTTCTACATAGCCAATCCCACGAATGAAATACTCTACCCTATTCAACTCAAGAGTACGAGCTCCAATGCTTTTGTTCGTATTGCGAACAGCCTTTACAACTTGTTGTAATGAGATACCGTAGCGTTCCAATGCTCGTGGGTTTACATCAACCTGATACTCCTTGACATGACCCCCGATAGACGCTACTTCAGAGACTCCGCTTACACCTGATAGAGCTAATTTGACCTGATAGTCTTGAATAGTTCTAAGCTCTGCAGGATCCCAACCTCCTGTTGGCTTTCCTTTCTTGTCACGACCTTCAAGTGTGTACCAAAATATTTGCCCTAAGGCTGTTGCGTCCGGGCCTAATGAGGGTTGGACTTCATTTGGTAGTAGGCCTGGTGGGAGTGAGTTTAGTTTCTCTAAGATTCTGGTTCGAGAGTCATAAAAGTCAATTTTGTCGTTAAAGATAATGTAGATACTGGAGAATCCGAACATCGAATTACTTCGGATTGTTTGAACTCCGGGAATTCCTAAGAGTGAAGTCGTGAGAGGATAAGTTACTTGATCATCAATATCTTGCGGGGACTGTC
>JAVCCX010000335.1 GCA_030765245.1 Candidatus Zophobacter franzmannii
ATTGAATTATGTTAATGACCACAGAATTCCTTTAGAGATTTGTTTAAAGTCAAATATGCACACCAAGGCTGTACATTCACTGCGTGAACACCCAATATCATTCTATAACTCTTATGGGTTGCGTGTTACTCTTAATACTGATAATAGAATTGTTTCTAATACTACCCTTACTGATGAATACATGATAGCCATTGAGGAGCTTGGTTTTGACTATAAAGACATCAAGAATATTATCATTAATGGTTATAAAAGTGCATTTGTACACTATAAAGAGAGAGTAAATCTACTCAACTCAGCCTTGAAAGAGATGAAAGAGTTGGAAGAGAAGAACATGCAGGAGTCAGCAGAAGTTGACAGTGTGATTTAGTTTATTTTGGATTGCTTCCTATTGGGGTTTTTCTTGATAGGAAGCAATAAAAAAAGGGAACCAGGTTCCCTAAAAGTGTGGCACGCCCAAGAAGAGTCGAACTCCTAACCTTCTGATCCGTAGTCAGACGCTCTATCCAATTGAGCTATGGGCGCACGTTGAATACATAAATTTGTTGTGAGATGCAGTGTCAAGGATAAAATACAAACAACTAAAATTATCTAAAAGAGGTTGGATTTGCTGTATTTAGATTTTTTTTTTATATCTTTCTCCAGGTCTGATAGTTTCGTCTTAGGATTTAGTTTATCATTTACACTTTCCATAGATCCTCCGGGTTTTTGCAATGCTTGCTTTAGAATCTGATTTCTCTTCATTATGGAATCAGTCTGTCTATAATAAGCCTCACGATCTTTAGCTCGTCTATCTGAAACCGAGTCCCAGTATCCAACAAAGGTAAAGACTAGTACGATTACTACCATTACGATGACAAGGATAAAGCTTTCGCGGATTGTGTTTTCTTTTTTCATAGCATAAATCTGTAAGTAATTCTCTTTGAGTCAATCTATTTTTTTTGCATAATGCAAATTAGTGATTATAGTATCTATGTATTTAATGTATTTGATCCCTACATACCCTACATAAATGCCCTCACAAGCAGAAGCGTTATCGCCAGGTAATGCTTCTGCTTAACTTTTTAAACTATCTGAGAAAATCTATAAGGCCGTCTATCTCTTGTTTAGTTGTAACAAAGGAACACATTAATCTTACTTCATCCTCATCTTCGTCCCAAGTATAGAAGAAGTAGTGAGGAAGAATCTTTGCTTTTAGGTCTTTTGGGATCTTGCAGAAAACTGCATTAGATTGTGTAGGACGAGTTACTTCTACTCCAATTGCCTTCAGACTGTCACTAAGCAATGTAGCCATATTATTAGCGTGGAGAGCATTCTGTTTCCATATCCCATCTCTGAAATAAGGAAGGAACTGAGCGGAGATATATCTCATCTTTGACATCAATTGCATATTCTGCTTTCTAAGATGCCTTATCCACTTAGGAGCCGGTGTATTAAGGAATACAACTGCTTCTGCCATCATTAGTCCATTCTTAGTCCCACCAAAACTTAAAACATCTATCCCACAATCAGTTGTCATCTCTTTAAGCGAGCAACCAAGAGATACTGCTCCATTAGCAATTCTAGCACCATCCATATGGACTTTGAGGTTTCTCGAATGGCAAAACTCTGTAAGTTCTTTTAACTCTTCAAGTGTGTAGACTGTTCCAAGTTCTGTGGATTGAGTGATAGAAACCAAAGCTGGGTCATTGTGATGTTCATCACCTCTATCATGGAGCCGAGTTTCAATGTTCTCAATAGTTAGTTTACCATTTTCATTAGGTAAATAGAGAAGCTTAACACCGTTGATGAACTCAGGAGCTCCGCATTCATCACAGTTTATATGAGCGGTGTCTGCACAGATTACAGCATTGAAGGGTTGGAGAAAAGATCGGATGGCAAGAATGTTAGCTCCCGTTCCATTAAAAACGAAGAAGACTTCGGTTTTATCTCCAAAAGCTTTCTTGAACTCAAGCTCAGCTTCAACAGTGATTGGGTCATATCCATAGGCTTTCATACTGCCTGTGTTTACTTCTTGTAAATAATTTAGAATTGTAGGGTGAATAGGTGAGTGGTTATCACTCCCAAAGCAATAGTTAGTCATTTATTATATCCTAATATGTTATTGTAGAGACAAGACTTAAGAGTCTTTCATGAAAGAACATTACAACATAAGCCCCGATAACAATGAATGGGCCGAATGGAAAATACTCCTTCTTAAGCCTAAGAAGAGGAATCATTACAACAAGAGCAACAGCACACGCTACGATGATAACATATAAGCTATTTATGGGACCAAAGAAGGTACCAATTGCAGCAATATACTTTATATCCCCACCGCCCATTCCTTCTGTCTTGCGGGTCCAGTAGTACCAGAGTCCAATTAGATAGAAGAAACCAAAGGTGATTGCTCCACCAAGTAGGGACTGTAAGATGGTGATGTCGTTTTGGGGGAAGAGAGCAAAAATGAGACCTATGAGTATTAACGGTAGGCTAATTACATCAGGGATAATTCTTTCAAAAAGATCAATGAAGAAGATGACAAGCCCAAGCCCAAAGAACAGGCAGTATTTTAGGACAAGGAACAGATCTCCTGATCCATATGCTTTAAAAACACCGAGAAA
>JAVCCX010000207.1 GCA_030765245.1 Candidatus Zophobacter franzmannii
CCAGTTAAAACAAGGTTCTTAACACCCATTTCAATCGGACTCATCAAATCAACCGGAACCATCTCATAGTTCTTACCAAGTAGGTATTCAATTGATTTGAAATCAGTCTCTTCAGCTTCTGGGTCTATGAAAAGTGCGACTTTATCCATCTGAGCTCTGGTCAATCTCTTAATGATACCCGTAATGTCATTCTCAAGTCCATCTTTGACCTGAATGAGAGGAATACTCTCTCCATTACCTTGATATTCAACATAGATGCCCATATATACTTCACGAACTTCCATTTTATCATTTTCGAGAATCTTAATCTGAGCAGGTTGTATTTTATTCTTGTAAGCTTCTTGCTTCAACATCTCCTCATCACTAGGATTAATGAAGTCATACTTCAAATGTCCCTTTGAGTAGGTTTGATAGTCTGAAAGAATATCACGCACATAGCGTCTAAGGTCAGCATACTGATTAGGCAAGTCTTTGGAGAAATATGCCTTAACTATGAGGTTATCATCTAAACTGCCAACAATCGTTTTACTTGAATTAGAAAGGGTAAATACCTTATCTTTAGAGAAATCAAAACGATGGAACACGTTAAGAGATATCAGGTTCGCAATTACGAGAATTGCTACGACTACAACGAAATTAATTATTGAATTTCTTTTATTCATTGTTGCCCCCTAATCCCATTTCCTGGACTCTAAGGAAAGAGTCGCAGCCTTGAGGAAGATAACTATCATCGAGAAGAAGTAAACTATATCTCGAGTATCAAGTACACCTCTTTGAAGGTTACTGAAATGGTAATTGAAGCTTAGATACTGGAAGAACTCCGCGAATGGTCCGGGGAAAACAACCAGAATCATATCAATTATAAAGAAGAAGAATACCAGAACAAAACTGATTATAAAGGCAACAATCTGGTTACTGTTCAGTGAAGAACCGAAGATACCAATTGCACAATAAGATGACGCGACTAGAACCAGTCCGACATATCCCCACAAAATAGCACCATAGTCTATGTTTGAGCCAAACTTCACAATAGTGAGGAAGTGGACAAATGTAAATAGGAGTGTGATTGAGATTAGCTTTACTGCTGCGAAGAATTTACCAAGGATAATCTGGCTATCCTGGATTGGTAATGTTGCTAGAATCTCAATTGTACCTGTATTCTTCTCTTTCGCAATCATACCCATTGTAATAGCAGGGATGAAGAAGAGAAAAAGCATTGGTAAGGTAGTAAAGAGACTTCTCAATTCTGCCTGTCCTATAACAAATACAGTACTATTAAAGAACCATCCCGTTATCAATAAGAAGATAACAAATACAATGTAAGTTGCGGGTGATACCAAATAGCTATTTAGCTCTTTAAACATAATGGATTTGATATTATTCATTTGTATCCTCCATTGTTTCTGCAGGTATATCTTGAGGGATGTATTGAGTTTTGTCATCTACGACAGGAGCGACATATCCATCTTTTGTTAACTCATGGAATATCTTCTCAAGGGAGCGTTCCTGTTTCTGCATACCAAGAATTAACCAACCCTTTTCTGCGATGAAATGGGCAATCTTTTCTCTTAAATCCACTTTGTTGCTATATTCAAGTACAACTTCCCAGATGTTCCCTTTAAGATTACTTTCGTTGAAGATCGTAAGAGTAGGGTCAATCATTCTGAAATCATAGAAGTTCGGAGTGTCAGCCATTAGTTCAAGACTAAGAACTGTCTTGCCGGCTAATTGTGACTGAAGAACTTCCTTCTTATCATCGGCTATAATCTTGCCTTTGTTAATAATGATAATCCTATCACAAACTGCTTGCACTTCCTGCATAATATGACTTGAAAGAATAACAGTTTTCTTTTCACCCAATCTTCTGATTACATCGCGAATCTCCAGGATCTGGTTAGGGTCAAGTCCTGTTGTAGGCTCATCCATAACAATAACCTTCGGGTCATGCAAAATGGCTTGAGCAAGACCAACTCTCTGTCGGTATCCCTTAGAAAGAGTACCAATCTGTTGGTTGATAACTTCCTTAATTCCGCATTCGTCAATTACTTCAACAATTCGTTGATTGAATACCTTATCGGAGATATTGCGAATATCCGCAACAAATCTAAGGTAATCATAAGGCGTCATATCTTCATATAATGGATTATGTTCTGGCAGATAACCAATCCACTCTCTAATCTTGAGAGAATCAGTCTTCATATCTTTACCGTTTATCGTGATAGTCCCTGAGGTAGGGGAAAGATAATCGGTAAGCATTTTCAATGTTGTAGATTTACCTGCACCATTTGGTCCAAGAAAACCTACGATTTCTCCTTCGTTCACAGTGAAACTAATGTGGTCAACTGCGCGAAGTGACCCGTAGTCCTTCACCACATTACTGACTTCAATCATCAGTTGTCTCCTTTTTCTTTTTTATTTAGAATTCAAACTCTTCTGACTTCGGAGCCAAAGCTGCCGGTTCAGAAAGAGTAATTATATCATCTTCGTTTACGCCTTCAATAATCTCAACTTGCTGGAAATCATTGATACCTGTTTTAATTGGGACAGCTTTCTCTGGCTTGCCATCTTTCATAAGATAAACAACATCCTGTCCCTTGTCGTCAGTGAATATAGCTCTGATTGGGATAACAACGATATCCTCACGAGACTCACCTTCAATACTAACATTAGCTGTCATACCGGGCTTAAGACTTTTTATGTTTCCATTCAGATGGATTTCAACAGGGAAAACTTTAGTTCCGTTTTGATTAATTGCAGATGCTGCGATTTTACTTACCTTGCCGGTAAATTTATCATAAGGGAATGCATCCACTGTTATCGCTGCCTGTTGTTTCAATCTATACTTGGTGATATCAACTTCATTAACTTCTGAATTCACAACCATCTTGCTTAAATCAGCAAGGTGCATGATTATTGTGCCTTCACCATAACTTGATGTACTTGAAGATACCATTTCACCCTCTTCCACAAGGCGGGAAGTTACAGTCCCTGAAGTAGTGGCATAGAGCTTAGATACTGAATCTTTCAAATCAATATCTTTAACCAGCTCATACTGATTCATTGCCTGATCATGACTAATCTTAGCAGATTCAAACTCATCATTTGCATTACTCATGTCATTTAGGGAGATATAGTTCTTTTTATATAGTTCTGTGTAGTCATTGAAGTCTTTCTCAGACTTTGCGAGTCTAATCTCAGCTAAGCGAAGATTACTTCTAGTGCGTGATATAGATTCAGCCTGATTATAATCAGGTTCGATATCTGCTATAACATCACCTTCATTCACAAAGTCATTCTCATCCACATAGAATTTTAGAATCTTACCTGATACTCTTGATTTCACCTTGATAGTGCTTACAGGTTGAACTTCCCCTGTTATATCAAGTTTGGTCTCAATAGAACCTTTTTTTACAGTGTGGGTTGGAATCTTGACATCAAGCCCGTCTTTTCCACTTTTCATCCCAACTTTACATGCGGATAGTACCAGGGTAAGGCATAATAGAATTAATATTTTTCTCATCTCTTCCTCTTTTATCTCACCGGTCTTACCAGCGTTTTATTATTGGCTCAGAAAGTAGTTTATTTAGTTTCTCCTGTGTTTTCAGGATACTGTAATAGTTTTGGTTAAGGGAGATTTGTGCTTGGAGATTTGATATTCTTGAACGATCAAGTTCTACCAAATCTATTAAGCCTAAAGTATATCTCTCATTTGCTATAGTTAAGTTTTCAGAGCTTTGACTGAGCTTTCTATCATATAGATTTCTTGATTTATGCAGGAACTTAATTTCTCTCATCATCTTCTCAAATTGATTATTAAAATCATCAATGTCATCTTCAAGATTTAACTGAGTAGTTTGCATGCTGTTTTTATATCTACGGTAATTTTGTCCTTGATTAAAGATGTTGAAAAGAGAATAACTCACACTTAACGAGAGGCTGTAGCCTTCTGTATAATCTTTAGTGCCAAAAACTTCATGGTCTTCTGAATCCCACCCATAACCTGCTGTGAAGGTTATTGAAGGTAGGAAATTCAATTTGTGTTGCCATTCGTTTATCTTCATCTTCTTCAACTCAAGATAGTCAATATAGATGTTATGGGGATTGAAACTCATTTCAGTTGATAGCTCAGAGCTTAATCCAATATCGTCTATTGCAATGATTGGAAGAGATACTTCCACAAAGTCTCCGTTGTTATCTTCCATTTTAAGTAAGGCAAAGAGGTCGAGACGCATATTACTGAGTGAGTTTGTCAGGCTCTCAATTTGAATCTCAGTATCAACCTTATCAATCTCAGTCTGGTTTAAATCTATTGCTGTCTTACGGCCTTGTTGAACCTGAAGAGTAATCTCCTGGTATGTCCTGTCTTGCAGGGCAAGGTTCTCTTGTTGAATTTCTAACTCTTTCTGAGTTTGGAGAATATTAAGGTACTGTTCAAGAATGCTGTAAGCAAGATTCTTCTCAGCAGTTTCAAGATTCACATCTGCAATTGTTCTGTTTATAGAAGAATTTCTAAAGTTGAAATATGTTCCTTCATTGAGAGCGATTGTTTTAGAAAGAGAGAGACCACCAGATTCGTATTCGTCTAAGTATTTACCTGATCTATCATATGATGCTGTCGCACTTGGTAGAAAGTCCAACCAACTTGAGATATGGTTTGACTCTGAGTTATCTTTATTTAGTTCACTGCGTTGGATTGACGATGCATTTTGGATTCCATATTCAATCAGTTGATCCAATGTATAATCTTCAGCTAAAATGATGTTTAAACACATTGTCAGCAGGATTACTACGATTAATTTTTTCATACACTCTCCATAAAAGACCATTGTTTTTGTTTTTTCTTCAAAAACTGGTGTAAAAATCAGGTGTCAATAAAAATCTTGAATTCTATATATCTAGAACCAAGTTCATAAAATTAATGAGATTTTCTCGAATGGTTACAGCTTTGTTTAAACAAACTCATCAAATTCAGAGAATCACATGAATTATGAGGGAAATAGGTCTAATTCTTAGCTGACAACTATCTGTCATGGTGAGTGATGTATAGCATTGTATCGAACCATGAGGATGTTTTTTGCGTCCTTCGATACATCAACCCCGTTGCAAACACAGTTTGCATCTCTTTGGTACGCGGACATCCTGTCCGCATCTTCTTGCTTATATTATAGCGGACAAGGATGTCCGCGAACCCAGTGTAGCCTTCTCGTGCTTTGCTGTTCACTTCAATTCCCCTTCGTGAAGGGGTGCCTGCTTGCCGGTGGGGTAGTTCTTCCGGTGACGAGGTAGTTTCATATCCCCTTGCTTTTAGGTTTGTATTCTGGGAAATGATGCTTTAGCTTCATTCTTATTGATTTATCTTTCCAATACCAGCCCGAATGGGCTGAAGATGAATAGCCATAGGCGCGAGCCTATGGTATGTATCACCAATTAAAACAGCCCTTTATGGGCTGAATGTGTCGCACTATTTTTTCACCATTTGCAAGGATTCG
>JAVCCX010000115.1 GCA_030765245.1 Candidatus Zophobacter franzmannii
ATGAAGTTGAGGGTGTGAATAGAGTTGTATATGATATCAGCTCGAAACCACCTGCTACAATAGAATGGGAATAGTTTAATATATTTAGGGACTGGTTATTCCAGTCCCTAATTTATTTCTTACTTACTTTCCACCAAGAAACTCAATGATGTTCCCACATGGATCATAACATTGAAACCAGAAATCACCATGTCCCATATCCATCGGCTCTTCATGAATCATTTTAGTTCCATGAGTAACTAACTGTTCATACATCTCAGATGCAGATTGGATAGAAAGAGCAAAGCCAGATCTCATTGTTTCTGGGGTATACTCAGCTGGTTTATTCAATCCTTGGAGATAGAGTCCATTTGGTCCCATCTTAAAGAAACAGGCATTATCGCCCATATCGAATTGTTTTTCAAGTCCTAAGATGAGACTATAGAACTTAAAAGCCTTTTTGTAATCATCAACATAGACTGATACAAAGGCAACTCCGCTTATTCTTGTTTGGTCAGACATCTTATCGCTCCATTTTAATATTTACTAAGATAATCTAATCACAGAATAGTTTAATCCAAATCTTTAACTATCAATTCCTTTGAAATCTTGAATAAACTGATTTA
Organism: Candidatus Zophobacter franzmannii; assembly: GCA_030765245.1. Lineage (GTDB taxonomy): Bacteria > Cloacimonadota > Cloacimonadia > Cloacimonadales > JAFGVF01 > Zophobacter > Zophobacter franzmannii. The sequence goes on from JAVCCX010000115.1 coordinate 606, forward strand.
AGTGCCTGGTAACTACTATTTGCATTGTTCCAGGAAATCTTAGTGGTTTGTCAGCAATCTAACTTATTAATATAATAAGCTCTTGATGCTATTGCAGTAAGGGCTTTTGCCTATTATTCAGTTACAATAGTTTCTTAAATCGTACTTAGTAATTTTTCTGGCAATTGCATTATTGCTGATGCCCAGCAGTCTTGCTGCTTTTGATTGAATCCCATTTACTTCTTTTAGGGCACTTATAATTGTTTTCTTTTCTATCTCTTCCAGATTGAACGATTGAAGTTGAGAAGGGCTCTTTTTTAGCCTAAGAGAATCTGATATCACTTGATCAATAGATTGTCCACTATGAAAGCAGATAACTATCCTTTGGATTAGGTTTTTTAATTCTCTAATATTACCGGGATAATCATATGACAATAAGCGTGATATCTGCTCATCATTAAGCTCAAAACTTGGTTTCGTTAACTTTCCACAGTAATACTCAACAAAATGCTTTGTGATTAGAGGAATATCATCTTTTCTATCCCTTAGGGTAGGCAGTTTAATCTCATAATTAGATATTCTATAATATAGGTCAAGTCTGAATTGATTTGATTCAGTAAGAGAAAGTAAATCCTGATTAGAGGCACAAATCAATCTGAAATTGGAAGAAACGGGCTTTGTTGAGCCCACAGGATAGAAGCTTTTTTCCTCAACTACTTTTAGTAATTTTGCCTGGATATCTAAAGGTATTTCAGAGATCTCATCTAAGAATAGCGTACCATTGTGGACAATCTCGAGAAGTCCTTTTTTATCTTGTAAAGCACCTGTAAATGCTCCCTTTTTATAACCAAACAGTTCGCTTTCAATTAGAGATGATGACATTGCGGTTAGATTCAGTTCGCAAAAATCATTACTCTTTCTATTACTATTGTAATGGATAAGTTTTGCAATCATCTCTTTACCAGTCCCTGTCTCTCCCGTAATTAATACATTCGAAAAGTGAGCATTGGCTATTATCTTGCAATCTCCTATGACCTTACGAAAGGCTAAAGTCTTACCAATTAAGCTCTTCTCAAGTTTCTCTTGCTTGATTGATGAAACAAATTCTCGTTTTGACGCTTCATTATTATTAAATGTTTCATAACTTTCAAGTAATTCCAAATAAGATTCAAGCTCAGATTTCTTGTATTCTACTTCTAAACTATTCAATTTTTGTTTGAGTAGCTGAAGCTGTTTGTAAGCTCTGAGATAGTCTTTGTTTTTTATGAAGTATTCGAGAAGGAAGTATAAATACTGTTTTGCAAATGGATTATGCTTTGTCTCAGTTTCTTGATAGTCTTTTATGATTTTCTCGATATCGACTTTGTCAGGCTGTGACACATGTATATAGTAGTAGTTTAGGAATAAAGGGTGAACCATCTTGATGTTCACATCATTCAATTTCTTATAACGATTTTCTATTTTTTCTTTATCAGCTTGCATTAATGCAGAAATGAATAAATCAACATTTACCTTACCTATAAGAGCTTGATTTGATGGATTAGACTTTCTTAATTTTAATAGTATCTCTTCAGCTTCAGGGTATTGCTTACTCTGAGTGAGCATTCTGGATTTCATAATTAACATCGTATCTTTGTTGTATCCACTCTTGTTATTAAGCAGAATGTCTATGTGGTGTATTGCTTTGTCCATAATCGAGTTCGATGCATAAGATAAGGCAAGAAGATAATGGGCTCTATAATATTGATCTAAATCTGGTGCTGAATCTTTATAATATATTACTTTTGATAGATAGTATATAGTTTTGTAGAGCTCACCTTGAACAAAGTGAAAGTTACCAAGACTTAAGTAATAGTAGTATAGAATTTGATAGTCTTTTACTACCGCAATAATGGTCTTAATTTTGTCTAAATAGATTTTACATGAGTCAAAATTCTTTTTACTAACAAAATACTGAGTTATTTGATAATAAGCTCTTACTACGATAAGATATGGACATGTCTCATTAACCATTTCATTGATTATATCAATCAACTCATTACATATTTCCGGCTGTTTTGTGATCGCCCAATAGAGATGATTTGTCATAATTGTAATAACAAGGTCGTTTCGTTTATTAATGATACCTGCTTTCTTAATAACAAGAATCGAATCACGATCAAGACTGTGTAATCTGTGCTTAGAGCAAGCCTCAAGTACCTTTAGAAATGCATTTGTAGTATTTTGTGAAGGAATGTAATTCAAATCTAATATTCTGGAGTAGGTTCTTAAGGCAGAATCTACTGTGTCTGTGTTGTCCTTGATACTATTATCATTAAGTAACTTTTGGTATAAATCTATTATTGATTCTGATAGCTCAACTTTTGGATTCATCTAAATCTCCTTCTATAAATCTCTTTAATAACCTAAAACTGTCAAGATTTGAAATTATTAGTTTTGTTACATTGTTTGCTGATATGTAGTAAGTTGCAAAGGTGCATCCCGAAAACGGGAAAAATACATTCCCATTTTCGGGATATGATTACTGTTTGTGCATACAAAAAAAAGAGTTGAAATGGCTATCAGCTACTTCTGCAATGTGTTAGAGATTTACCCATCTTTGGAACCAAGATTGCAATTAATATGAATATGAAAAAGAACATGAGCATTGAGGAAATTAAGGGTACTATTGAATCAGCAAAGGTTGTTGGGCAGGTTTATGCTAAGAAGAACCACGGGTATTTGACAGTGACTTTGGAGAATGGAACAATTCGTAACTTAGTTTTCACATTGGGTATATATGAAGCAATTACTAAACTTATTTCAATCAAGCAAAACCAAGTATAGGAAGGAGTCAATTATGCAGAAGAGATTCATTATTATTATCTCACTTTTTATTATTGCATTTCAGTTATTGTCGGTAACATACTATGTTTCCCAGGATGGAACTAACACCGATGGTTTATCTTGGAGTTCTGCCTTCAATGAGGTTCAAGATGGCATAGATAATGCAGTGTCAGGAGATGAAGTCTGGGTTGCCAAAGGGAAGTACGAGCCTACTCTTCCAAATCCAAGAGGCACAAATGGTGCTGTATTGGAGAGAACCAAAGCGTTCATAGTAAGAAATGGAATTGATGTTTATGGTGGTTTTGCTGGTGATGAAACTTCAATTGATGAACGCTGTAACTACTGGATTGGACAGTCAAATGAAACAATCTTAAGTGGGGACTTAGATGAAAATGATGATTACACTCAATGGGATACATACAATAGTAGTGTGGTAAATAATGATAGTAATAGCTATAATGTAGTTTATTATTACAATGTATCAACTCAGACAATCCTCAATGGTTTCACAATTAGCGGGGGGAATGCAAACATTAAAGTAAGTAGAACATACCATGATGGTGGTGGAGCTCATTTAACCAATGATAAAGCTTATCTAAAAAATTGCAGACTCATCTATAATCGAGGCAACAATGCCGGCGGTGCCATCACTTTTGGAGGGGGGACCTTGATTGATTGTGTTATAAGCCATAATCTCGCAACTGGTGAATGTGGTGATACAGGTGATGGGGGAGGAGTAAAGCTTCACAATGGTGGGAAGCTTATAAATTGTATCGTTACAGAAAACTATTCCAGTAACAATTCCGCCCGTGGTGGTGGTGTTTGTTGTAGTTGGACTACAGGGCATAGAATTGTTAACAGCGTGATTGTAAATAATAAGACCAATGGCTATGGTGGGGGTATTGGTAACTATGGAACCCGTACAAGCTCTACTAAAGCCTATAACTGTATTATCTGGGGTAATTATCAAGATGCATCCAAAGTTCAGATTGGTGGAACAAGTATGACCATCAATTATTGTGGTGTAGAATCAGGTTATACCGGTAGTGGAAATATTAGCCTTGATGCATCAAATGAACTTGGTCCTATGTTCTTCAATCCTATTGATGGGGACTGGAGATTAGAATCAACATCTTCCTGCCTAAATGCGGGGTCTAATAGTTACACAACTGGTATTGATTCTCAAATTCCAGTGATATCAACAGATATTGATGGCAACCCAAGAATCTTAGATTTAACTGTTGATATGGGTGCATACGAACAGGGTTACATAGTATTAAATCCAGATGCAAATGGAATCATCTATGTAAACAGTGCATCATCCGGGTTAGCTGATGGTAGCTCTTGGGCCAATGCGACATCATGGCTACAAGGTGCTCTCGATTCAGGTTCATCAGAGATATGGCTTGCTGAAGGGACCTATTATCCAACCCAGTACATATCCGGAATGGAATCAGACGATAGAGCAAGGTCTTTTGTTATTTCTAATGACATTGTGATTTACGGAGGATTCCCGGAAAGTGCTAATGATCTGGATAATGCAAGTCTTGATAGTAGAGATGTTAGTGCATATTCAGTTTATTTAAGTGGCGATATTGGTCAGCCGGGTATTTTTGATGATAACAGCTACCATGTTGCTTATCTTCAGAACTTATCATCACTAACCAGAATTGATGGCATTATTGTAACTAAAGGTAATGCCAATGGTGTTGCTCCAAACAATACTGGTGGTGGCCTTTACTTGGTTAACTCTTCACCTGAAATTGTTGCTGTTACAGCAGAAGATAATTATGCTGACGATGGAAATGATGCAATCTATGTAGATGAGACGAGCTCTCCAACTGTTTCCGATAGCCCGGGGATTGATTATGATGATGGTACATTACCAGTTGTCTTATCATATTTCGAAGCTGTGGACTACACTGATTATGAAGTCACACTCAGATGGAGAACAGAATCAGAGAATTCACTAATTGGGTTTAACATCCTTAGATCTGAATCTGAGACTAATGGCGATATGATTAGAATTAATAACACAACAATTCTTGCACAGAACAGCTCAAATGGTTCAGAATATACCTATGATGATGTTGAGGTCTTTGAAGCAAAGTATTACTATTGGCTTGAAAGTGTTTCTATTAACGGACATATAGATCTTCATGGACCAGTGGAAGTGTTAATTGAAGAAGATGATTCACAGCAAGATAACCCTGATATCAGAAAGTCTGCCTTACTCGGAATCTATCCAAACCCGTTTAATCCCTCCACAAACATCTCATTCTACATCGCAGAAGAATGTAATGTTGAGGTTAAGCTGTATAATATTAAGGGAGAACTTACAAAGAATATTTTTGAGGGAGACATAGATAAAGATACCAAAATGTCGTTACCTATTGATGCTACTGACCTTCCAAGTGGTATATACTTCGTCCGGTGGATTACTCCAAATCTAAATGAAATCAGAAAAGTGGCTTTAATTAAGTAACAATCACTAATAATTCTGTATCTTCAATAGGAAACTTGGGGCTGTTGACAAAATCAATAGCCCCATATTATAGTTTTATCTCGTATATCTTTTTACTTCCCGCCAAGAAACTCAATGATATTCCCGCACGGGTCATAACATTGAAACCAAAATTAACCTTGCCCCATATCCACCGGTTCTTCCTGAATCATCTTAATCCCATTCAAGACTAACTCCGCATGCATGGCTGTAGCAGAATTAATTGATAAGACAAATCCGGCACGCATCGACTCAGGAGTATATCCAACAGGTTTATTCAATCCTTGGAGATAGAGTCCATTAGATCCCATCTTAAAGAAACAGGCATTATCGCCCATATCGAATTGCTTTTCAAGTCCTAAGATGAGACTATAGAACTTAAAAGCCTTTTTAAAGTCATCAACATAGACAGATACAAAGGCAACACCACTAATTTTTGTTGAATCAAGCATAATGTCCCTCCGCTATTTAGAGCATATCTATTAATATACTATCTATTTAACGGCTATTAACGAATCTTTAACTAACATTCCTTTTGAATCTTTAGTAGCTGACTGATTCCTTCTTTAGCAAGGGATATAAGCGTAGTTAATTCATTTTCAGTAAAAGTAGCATTTTCACCAGTTCCCTGTACTTCCACAAACTTCCCTGAGCCTGTCATCACAACATTCATATCGACATCAGCACTGGAATCATTTACATAATCCAAGTCTAACACTGGCACACCCTTTACTATTCCAACACTTACTGCTGCAACCTGGTCGATGATAGGATTCTGAGTAAGCAATCCTTCCTTCATCAACTTTGCTACTGCATCAGATAGAGCTACCCATGCGCCTGTGATAGATGCAGTTCTTGTCCCACCATCGGCCTGAATAACATCACAATCAAGTTGGATTGTATAGCCGTTTAACTTCTTCAAATCAACTATCGCTCTTAAGGAACGACCAATCAGACGCTGAATTTCAGCTGTTCTTCCTGATATTTTACCACGAGCAACTTCTCGCTTATTTCTAGTATTTGTACTTGATGGGAGCATTCCATATTCAGCAGTAACCCAACCTTGTTCCTTTGCTTCGCAAAACGGTGGAACTCCCTCTGATATCGAAGCTGAACAGATGACTTTTGTATTCCCTGCGGATATTAAAACAGATCCGGCGGGATGTAGCAGATAATCTCTCTCTATTGTAATTTCTCGTAATGGCATTTTGACTCCTAAACACTTTTTTATGATTCTTTCTGTACATCTGAATATGTCAATTTCTATTCTATATTCAAATATTGCTTCTGTTCTGCAATAAAAAAAGCAGTCCGTTTCCGAACTGCTTTATAGAAATTTCAATAATACTATTGTGCAGATTTTACTTTATCAATAAGTGTCTTTTTTGGGACAACACCGATAGTTGTACTATGCTGTTTACCATCTTTGAATATCATTATGGTAGGGATACTCATGATTCCAAATTTCGCTGCAATTTCAGGACTTGAGTCGATGTTGATCTTAGCAACTGTGATCTCAGGCATTTCCTTTTCAATTGCTTCTACATGAGGGGCTATCATATGACATGGGGCACACCAAGGTGCCCAAAAGTCTACGAGAGTCACTCCTTCCTTAATTGTTTCTTCGAAATTAGCTGTTGTTAATTCGATTGGCATATTTCATCCTCCTTTGATTTATTTTAAAAACTTTCAATTAATATAGCTGGTAAATTAACTAAAACAAATTTTTGTTGCAAATTTCTTTCACATATTGAGAATTGACAATGTTTTTCCGAAATTAAATTTATGGATGGATAATAATGCAAAAGAAGATAAAGAACTTATTGGAGTATATCCCATTTATCGGGCTGATCAAGCTCCTGTCTATATTCCCTTATAAGTTTGTCCTGTGGATTATGGAGTGTCTATTTATTAACATTGGATATGGAATTGGTATCCGAAAAAAGGTAGCTCATGACCAGCTTAAAATGGTTTATCCCGGTAAATCTGAAAAAGAGATTAAGTATCTCCTAAAAAAGATGTACAAGACCATGGGTTCAGCTACGGCAGAAGTCTTTTTCTCTACTCCGGAACGGACATTAGAGAATACAAGGGCAGTAGGTATGGAGAATGTTTTAAAAGCTTTAGAGTTGGGGAGGGGTGTGATCCTTGCCTCTGCCCATTTTGGGAATTGGGAATCTTGCATGGAATTGATGAATGATAATGGAGTTAAGTTGACAGGCATTGCAAAGACACAAAGAAATACATACTTCAATAATTATCAGAATAATCAGCGACTGAAACGAGGAGTTCGTCATATATCTTTAAAAAATGCTCTCAGAGGAACTTTAAAAGCTCTGAGTGATAATATGGCGGTAGCGATTGTATGTGACCAGAATGCGGGCAAAACGGGTATTAGAATTGATTTCCTTGGGCATCCCGCATCCGCATATATTGGTCCAGCGAAAATATCCCTTAAAACCAAGACCCCAATTATCCCCTGTATTGCACTTAAGCATGATGATAGGTCTAACGAACTTATCTTCGAAGAACCGATCTACACTGATGATATGGCAAGTAATGATGAGAACATGATAGCACTCACAAAGCAAATAAGCCAGAGAATCGAACACTATATCACGGAGTATCCACATATGTGGTTCTGGGTGCATAAGCGCTGGAAGGGTGCGAAGAAAGCAAGAGTTGTGGAATAAGAATTATCAACCACGAACTACACTAAAAACACGAAAGAAGAAAGAGAAGACAAAAAAGATTAATTATAGCACACGAATTGATGAGTAATATATAGAAACAGTTTCGTAGGAGTACAAATGGAACATGATAACTTGTTGTTTAAAGATGAAGTTTACAAAATCCAAGGGGCTGTGTTTGATGTGTTTAGGGAGATGGGTGTTGGCTATGTAGAACCAGTTTATCAAGAGTGTCTGGAGATAGAATTGAAGAAAAGAGGTATTCCATTTTTGTCTCAGGCTACAATCTATATGGAATACAAAGGAATTCAACTGAAACAGACCTATAAGCCGGATTTGATTTGCTATGATAAGATCATTGTTGAATTGAAAGCTGTAACTAAAATACTTCCTGAACATGAAGCTCAACTAATCAATTATCTAAAAGCTACTGGGCTCAAACTTGGACTACTTGTTAACTTTTGGGCATTTCCTAAAGCAACAGTTAAAAGATTCATTTTATAGTTCTAAGGATATTTGACTGGTAGTTTCAACACTTTCCCCTATCAATTAAATTGCTTCTTTCCTTTTCTTGATTTCATGCATTCTGGGTTACTTAATTATGATAATGTACAAAATATTTCATAAATCTGGATAGTCTTTTCTTCTTTTCTTGGAAAAAGACTTGTCTTGCCTTCTCTTCTTTCGTGTTTTTAGTGTAGTTCGTGGTTGAAAAAGTCTTAATCGAATTGAATCATATCGATCCCGAGTTCCTTCTGCATCACTTCAATGTCTTTTCTCAAATTAGGAACAACAGGGATACCATCGCGTTTAACACGAATAGCATTGAAGTGTTCTTTTTCACCGGCAACATAGATTCTATCTCTTCCCGGGATCTTCTTAGAATTTACCATTTGTTTCATGATATCACCTACTATAGATTTGAAATCTTTTATGTCTGTGAAGAAATCAATGTTAATAGCAAGGAAGAAATGACCAAGTTTATAAGGTACTCTGGTTATGCCATCGGGGGCCCAGCCATGCAGACCTTGTAGGTAGCTGCCATTTTGTAGTGCAGCACTGAGAATCTCAACCATCATACTTAACCCATAACCTTTATGACTGCCGGTTACTTCGTCAGTACCACCAATTGGTAGCATAGATGCCTGTTTCTTGACTAAATCAACAAGGAGCTTAGCAGTATCAGTTTGTGTCTCACCCTTAAGATTAATTGCCCACCCTTCAGGTGTTGCTTTCTCTTCCCGGGCAAGTACTTCAATCTTTCCGCGTTGACTAATTGAGGTTGCAGCATCATAAATAAATGGGAAGTCTCCATCTGCAGGACAACCGAAGCAGATAGGATTTGTTCCTAACATTGGTTCAACCCCGTTTGTCGGAGCTATAGAAGGTCTGGCATTTGTGAATGTGAACCCTATCATATTCTCTTCTATTGCCATTGATGCATAGTATCCACAGATCCCATAATGAGTAGAATTTCGAACCGTAACACATCCGATACCAAACTGTTTTGCCTTATCAATCGCATTCTGCATTGCTTTATGTGCAATCACATGGCCCATCCCATGATTGCCATCCCAAACAGCCGTAGCAGCTCTATCACTAACAACATCTATTTTTGTGTTAGTAAACTGGATACCGGCTTTAATTCTATCATAGTACATCTTTAACCGGCCTATACCGTGGGATTCAATTCCTCTTAAGTCTGATTCGATGAGGACATCAGCACAAATCTTTGCTTCTTCAGCAGGAACACCAACTTTGATAAACACTTCTTGCATGAAATTGTAAAGGGTCTCGACAGGTAAATAGAGCATATTTTCTCCTAATGATGTAGTTTTGATGTAATCTTTTCAGATTATAAATGAATTGTCTATATTTATTGTTTTCTTTTTGTTAGAAGGCAGTTCTCAAGTAGTCATAGTTCTCCAGCGTAAGATTAGCAACTTCTGTCAGAGAATAAGGAAGTGTAGAAGTTGCAGAATATTTTAATTGACTTAATATATTTGAAACTGTTAATGACAAAAAATATACTGTGGAGGAACTATGAAAATAGTAAATTACAAGGATATAGAGCTTGAAGATGTAAATGTAGAAGGTGCGATCAATACTAAAATCCGCTGGATGATTGCTCAAAAAGATGGAGCTCCAAACTTCGCACTGAGAATGTTTGAAGTTGAAGTCGGAGGTAACACTCCATTACATCAGCATGCTTGGGAGCATGAAGTGTTTGTACTTGAAGGTGAAGGTGAATTTGTAACTGAGAGAGGGAATCAGAAGTTTGGCACTTGGGATGCTATCTATGTTGATCCTAATATGATGCACCAATTCAAGAATGTCGGTGATAAGATTATGCGTTTCTTATGTATTATCCCTCATCCTGAACAAAAAGAAGCACCTAAAAAGAAAGTTATAAATCCTTTTGCTGCCGGTCAAGCAAACAACTGTTAAGTAAGTATAGATTCTCTTGAATCTTAAAATATAATTGGTCTATCCCTCACTTCAAGGTGGGGGATAGATACTCATTCCCAACCGGGAAACCTTATTAATGAGGGCTAAACAAACACACAATTGGAGCATATAATGAATACTAAACACAAAACCTTTTTTAAAAATCTTGTAACATCTTACAGCCCATCTGGCTATGAGAAACCAGCTCAAAAAATTTACTATGATTATGTTAAACAATTTGCTGATAAAGTAGAAGCAGATGTGAATGGAAATGTAATTGCCCATAAAAAGGGCAAAGGAAAATTCTCAGTAATGCTCGTTGGACACGCTGATGAAATTGGCTTAATGGTTAGCCATATCACTGAAGATGGATACATATATTGTAAATCTATTGGTGGGATGGATGCGTCAATTTTGCCTGCACTAAGAATGAACATTCACCACGAAGGTAAGATCGTAAGAGCCGTTGCAGGTCGTAAAGCTGCACATATGGTGCGAGGTGATGACTCTCCAAAGATAAAGCTTGATGACATCTGGTTTGATATCGGAGCTAAAGACAAGAAAGATGCTCTTAAACGCGTATCACTCGGCGACATTGTTACCTATAGTGCTGACTTTGAAAGGATCAATGGTGATTTTTATGCCACTAAAGCTACTGATAATAAAGCCGGGGTATTTGTTGCTGCTGTTGCTCTGGAACTTCTTAAAGATGAGAAGATTTATGCTGACATTTATAGTGTTGCATCTGTGAAAGAAGAGATCGGAGGAATTGGTGCTAAAACAAGTTCATATAGCATAAATCCCGACCTTGCAGTTGTATTCGATGTTACCTTTACATCTGACCACCCCGGTGTAGATAAGAAAGTTTATGGCGATATAGCCTTGGGCGATGGACCTGTTGTTTGCCTTGGAGCAAACATAAATGATAAAGCTTTAGCCCTCTTAAAAGAAACAGCTGAAGAGTGCAAGATACCACTACAATGGGAAGTCTCAACAATGCGTACAGGCACAGACCTAGACTCTATCTTCTCCAATAGGTCTGGTATCCCATCTATCCTAATCAGTATTCCAAATCGCTACATGCATAGTCCAAATGAGATGATTAGCTTGAAAGATTTAGAAAGTACAGCGAAGCTTACAGCTGAATTCCTGAAACGAATTGATGCCAAATTCGACCTATATCCATTCAAATTTTAAGTGAGGATGCATTGATAGAAGTTTCAAATCTAACTAAAGAGTTTAAACAGAAGAATGGGGAGATTCAGCGTGCCGTTAATAATCTTAGCTTCAACGCAGGGGATGGTGAAAGTGTTTGCCTTCTCGGCGTGAATGGAGCAGGTAAAACGACAGCTATGCGGATCCTCTCCACAGTGCTTCAACCAACTTCCGGAACAGCTACGATTCAAGGTTATGATATTCAAAATGAAGGTCAAAAGGTTAGAGAAAACTTAGGTTTTCTTTCCGGTGATACGGGTCTTTATAATCGTCTACGGGTTATCGAATTCTTAAGATATTTTGGTGATTTGTATGATGTTCCCAGAGGTCTAGCAGACCATAGAATCAAAGAGATGGCAAAACTACTGGATATGGAGAGCTTCCTTGATAAGAAGATTGAGTTCCTTTCAACCGGGATGAAGCAGAAAGTCTCAATTGTTCGCTCTATCATTCATGATCCACCTGTAATGATCTTTGATGAGCCTACTTCCGGTCTTGATATTTTAACAGCACGAAACATAGTTTCATTCATGCGAAAGTCTCGTCAGGATGGAAAGTGTGTATTGTTCTCAACTCATATTATGCGTGAAGCCGAACGGCTTGCTGATCGGATTGTCATGATTCATAAAGGACTAAAGCTTGCTGAGGGTTCTTTGGAAGAGTTACAAGACATAAGCTCAAATACTGACTTGGATGATATCTTTATCTATTTCGTGAATCAAGTAGAGGAAGAGGAGATAGCACAGTATGAATTTTAAGAAAGTCGGAAGTATTTATCGTAAGGAGTTAATGGAAGTCTTCCGTGATAAACGGACTATGTTCACAGTTATTCTCCTTCCTATGATTCTTTATCCTCTGCTATTCATCGGTGTCAGCTCGATAATGATGCGTCAGACAGTCAAGATTGAGAAAAAGGGTGCAAATGTAAATGTGGTTTATACTGTTGACCCTTCAAACCAGAGTAGCATAGAACTTCTGTTAGAAGAACTAAGAGCTGATGAAGGGTTACGCGTATCTACAACATCCGCAGACTTTGTCTTCCCTGAAGATGCAAAACCTGATGTTACAATAACTATTCGTGATAGCCTGGCAGCATCAAATACCTGGGTGTTCCTCACAGAAGTGACCTATGACAATACTAAAGATAGTAGTGAGATGGGGCAGGGGAAGATAAGCAAAATTATTAGTGCAGTTGAGAAGAAGATATCAACTCAACGATTAGCTGAAATTGGTGTTGGAGATGAATACCTAAATCTCTTCCGCTATAAGGCTGTAAGTATTGCCACTGAAACACGGGTTTATGGGAAAATACTTGGTACGTTCCTACCTTATCTCCTAATGATGCTTATTGTTAGTGGTGGGGCTGTTGTTGCAACTGACTTAATAGCGGGGGAAAAAGAAAGGAAAACATTAGAAACTCTACTGATAAGTGCAGCTAAGCGTAACGAGATTGTACTTGGGAAGTATCTGACGATTATGACGATGTC
>JAVCCX010000244.1 GCA_030765245.1 Candidatus Zophobacter franzmannii
GAGAAGGAAATTGAAGATTTCAATGATAACGATAGAGAGGAACGAGAAGAAGAAGAAGAATCTATTATAGGAAGAATATGGATAATGGTTCTTGCCTCACCTTTTTATCTACCTATATTACTACTGGATGATGATTATTCTGAAACTCTATATTATCAAAAGTACCCTTTTGAAAATGGAATCGGATTTACCGAATATGATGGAAAAAAATGGATGATAAATTTCACTTTATCATCTCAATATGTGAATAAGGATATAGTTGGATATAACATAAAATCATCCTACAAGTTTCTTAGGCTATCAATTGATCCTTCTTATTCGTATTACAGTTATAATAACGAAGAAAAGGACATTTCAAATTTTGATACAACAATATTATTTACTTTTGCACAAAATGAGTTCATTAATTTTAGAACAGGATTTGGTTATAATCACTTCGAGAATGTTTCTAAATACGATGGAATAAATTGGAAGTATGTGATTTGTTTGTTTCAAAAACCATTCCACTTAAATTTAGATAATACTCTAATCTGCTATAATATGGAATCAAAAGAGAAGGTAGAGTTCAATAATGATTTTAGCATAAATTTTGGTTACTTATATAAGGGGTTAGAATTTAAACTCGGGTACAAATGGTTCAATCTTGGTGAAGAACAGCTAAATGGTCCTGTACTATCCAGTGTTTTCTGGTTCTAAATTAAATATGAAAAACTTGTTTTATGAAAAGATAAAGCCACAACCAAGCAAACAAACAGAAAAGTAATAAGAGCGTGGCAACTACCAAGACAATACCAGAAAATTGGGAAGAATCAGAAGTTTATTATTTTGAAATTGTAAATGAAACGACTTTATATGTCTGTGGGATGGAGAAGAAAACAACGAATCTATTCAAAAATATTTAACATACGATAATAAGTTATATCTTGGAGATGACTACAAGTCTTTTCATAAACAGTAAATTGTAGAAAGAGCAAGAATAAATTACATACAACAAACAGCTCCACTGCCAAGCAGGAAGAAGAGCAGGAAGAGCTTGGCAGCTGCTAAAAATAAGCTGCAATAAGGAGATGTATGAAGATAAAATTGTTATTACTAATTATCTTAATATTCACAACTATTAGGGTTTTTGCAGAATGGGAGCAATTATTCGGTCCTCCCGGTGGTCAAATAAGAAGCATTCTTTATGATGGCACTACAAGTGGGAATATTTATAGAAGAAGCAGTTCAGGTGGAAATTGGACGCTTGTAAGTACAACTGATTTTAACTCATGCGTGGGATCTTTATCCAGCAATAATTCTGTCTTGTTTGCAGGAACACACGGGACAAAATTATATTCATCCATGGATGGTGGTGATAGTTGGTCGCAACCTTGCGGGGGATATTGGCCGAGTATGAGGATAATGATTAGACTGAAATTTATAAATGTCAATCTAAAAGAGATGTACGCGACGACATTGTCGTGAGATATTGACATTAGTAGCGAAAATAAAAAAGGATAAAAATGAAAAATGTAATCACATTGTTATTAATAACTATGACATTAAGTCTTTCCGCTCAATTTTTACCAGACGATATCGATATCTCGGGTTCAGAAAATGGAGTAATTTTAGTTCCCGCAAATATCGACGCGTTCTGGGTGAATAATTTTTCACTTTATACAAAGTACATCACTCCCAATGGCGGATCAATTCATATTATTGGTCAGTCTGAAATCTCAATAGCGCAGATGGTGCAAGTTAGAAATATTCTCACACACTATTTAATGGATTATCCTGGTTCCGTTTTTGGATCTGATAAAAGTGCTGTTGCCAATATAATGGCAGAAAATAATGCGCAGATGATTATTTACAATGGGCATGATGGAGAGTTTAATGTCCCTGAAGCTCAAGGTCAATGGCTATTTGAAGACGAGATTGTTGTTGATGGATCAAATTGGTACATTGATACTAGTGAAAATATGTATGAAGAGCATCGAGATGCCACTTTTGAAGAAACCTTGCATATGATGCATGATTTTGGAATCGGAGTTGATGGCCCTAATTCGCATGAAGGAGCATTGCCCGCATATCAAGCAGAAATCAGAACTGCCCAAAGTAATGCTTTGTTGAACAATTTATGGGGAATTAGCGCCTCTGATTGGATTGCCGAACTAACTGAAGAAAACAGTCTTTCTCAAGAATATTTAGCCTCCGTGATTGATTCATATTATGGTTTATGGGGTGCTTATACTGGCTCCGTAGGTGGAATGTGGGGAATTTATGTCGCTAAAACCCGCGAAGATATTTCAAATTTAGATTTAATGGGAGCAGAGCTTTTGAATAATAAATATTTTTCACCATATTTGCAATATTATTCACAACTGTCTTCTGAGTTTGATGGTACTTTTATTATGCAATTTGATCTTGAAACACCATATACGCATAAATCGCAATATTTACTAAATGTAAATCTTACAGGAACGAATAATTCCAATATTTCTGGCAATAATCAAGACAATTTACTTAGTGGTAATTTAGGAAATAACATCTTAGATGGGTTAGATGGAGAAGATACAGCTGAGTTTGAAGGACTTTATTCAAGTTATAGTTTCAGTTTTAATGGAGCAAACACAGTCATCGAAGATCAAATAGCTGGCAGAGATGGAATTGATACTGTTATTAATGTAGAGTTCTTGAAATTCTATGATCAGACCATTCCTCTTGTAGAGCTCAGCATAGAAGAGAGTGTAATAAGACCTGATTTTAGGTTAACAAATTACCCTAATCCTTTCAATCCTACTACAAGAATTGAATACAACATAACTGAGAACTCAGATGTTCGGATCGATGTCTTTAACACAAAAGGTCAGCTTGTAAACTCACTTGTAGATAGCCGTCAAAATGCAGGTGAACATTCAGTTATCTGGAATGGAATGAATCAAGACAATGGCTCAGTCCCTTCCGGGATCTATTTCTATCGTCTTCAAACTAATAAAACAACAGTAACCAATAAGATGTTGCTTTTGAAATAGGGATATTTTCGTAATGGTATCAATCCTAGTCCTTTACCTTGCGAATGGATGATTGAAAAGAAACAGTTGCTCGCCTTCGGCTTGCGAGCTACTCCCATTGGTCGTAGGTTCTCAATGGTGAAGAAGAAACCGCAAACTGCCTTTCGTTCCTGTTCCCACCATTTACAAGGTTTCGCTTTGCTCAACCATTGGAAAGGTAAGATAATAGGTTTGGTTTTTATCGCTTTGCCCCAAACTCGTTATGCTCGCTATGTGCAAGCTACAATCCTAGACCTTTACCTTTACAATGGTATCTACCGGACTTTCAATGCAGTATCACAATAAGTATCTAAAAATGCTCTTATCCCTGTCAGAATCATGAATCTCACTTGTTTACCGTAACATGTTTTGCACAGGGATTGCACAAGAGACTCTCATCAAAGTTATTCGAATTGTGATACTGCCATGATAGAACATTGTTGTACAAATTCCTGACATAAAGGTATTTTTTACATCTCAGACTCAAACGAAAGTGAATTTCATAAGTATTGCGAAGTTTATGCCTTGACTTAATTATTTAACAGAATCATGATTGCCCCATAGTCTTTATTAGGAGTTCTTATGAAGATACTACTTTCTATTGTAATTTCTCTGTTTCTTATCACGCTATTTGCTCAGGATGAGCTGACTGTTATTGGACAAATATTTGCAGAAGATGAAGTTAACAATATTGGGATCTGGTTTTCTAACCCCATATATGATAGAGGAGGTGATATAAACAATGATGGCTATGATGATTTTTTTAGACGATACTATCATGGTTATGGGAACGGAGTTAGTACTCTAGGTTATTGGGGCAGTAGTCAATTTGATACAATTCCAGATATAGATTTTCAGTGGATTGACAATATACCAAGTGGGACATTACCGCTCTGGCAAGGGGATTATAATGGTGATGGGTTTAATGATTTGGTTGTAACATGGAGAGCATCAGATCTTTACTTTGCAGCAACAACAATCTCTTTTCAAGATGGAGGTTTTGATCCGACTTTCGATTTAACATTTCAGTTCCCAGGTTACGGATATATAACTTTTGGAGGTTGTGATTTCAATAATGACGGATTTGATGATATTATAGCCAAGTCAACAGATGAATTTGTAGATGAATTTGGCATGATATATGTTATGTATGGGGGTAACCCAATGGATACAGATGTTGATATTACATTGTCCGGTGTGCCTGGTCAATTTGTATTAGGGAATCACTTTACGATTGGGGATGTTAATGGAGATAGTATTCCTGATTTGATTCTCTCATATAATGAATATATCCTGCAAGTATATTGTGGAGGAACCAATTTCGGTACGCCAACTGGGGAACTCCAACCTACACATCCATTTATTAGCGATGACCCGATAGCAAATGGGGATTTTAACGGAGATGGATTCGACGATATCTGTTTTGCTCATTTAGATACTCTATATATAAACTGGGGAAACGAGAGTCTGACATTCCCATTTTCAACAGTAACAATTCCTAATTATGATTCAAGTTTGGGGAACATGATATTGTTTTACTGTAACATCAACAATGACGGTTTTGATGATCTTGTTGTAAGCTTCAATTATTCAGATCAAGTTTATATTTATACTGGAGGAGAGATTGTGTCAAGTACGCCTACATTTGAGATTACAATTGATCAACCATTATTCTATCCTAGCAACCTTGGAATGGACTTGGGAGATATAAATGGTGATGGTCAAGATGATATAATTATTTCAGATGGTGGATATAATGACAGTGCTACAATCTACACTCTTAATCCTAACTCAAACGAAGATAATACTCAACCCATTCTTACAGAAATAAGCAACTATCCAAATCCATTTACTGACACAACTACTTTTAAATTCAAGTTAGATAAAGCAAAGCTGTATAGTGCTAAGCTACAGATATTCAACACAAAAGGGCAAGAAATTCGAGAGATACCGATTGAGACATCAAAAGATATATCATGGGATGGTAAGAATCAGGATAATGGTTCTGTACCGTCCGGGATTTATTTCTATAGACTCGAAACGAATGAAACAACAGTAACAAAAAAGATGTTGCTTTTGAAATAAAGATGTTATCGTAAAGGTATCAATCCTATTCCTTTACCTTTAGAATGGGTGATTGAAAATAAATAGTTGCTCGCCTTCGGCTTGCGAGCTACTCCCATTAGTCGTAGGTTCTCAATGCTGAAGAAACAGGGCAGCAAGTTAAATTGCTGCTCATTCTCACCATTTGCAAGGTTTCGCTTTGCTCCACCATTCCAAAGGTAAGATAATAGGTTTGGTTTTTATCGCTTTGCCCCAAACTCGTTATGCTAGCTATGGTGCAAGCTACAATACTATTCTTTTACCTTTAGAATGGGTGATTGAAAGAAATAGTTGTTCGCCTTCGTCTTACGAGCTACTCCCATTGGTCGTAGGTTCTAAATGGTGAAGATTAAGCAAAAGGGAAACGGTGTAGCTTAGGCAACACTTCCTAAAGAAACGACTTGCAAAGTCGTTATACAGCTTCAAATCATAAATTATTCCCAACTCAAAATAAATACATTGACATAATCCACAAGGTAAGAAAAGGTAACTCTGAGTTACATAGAAGTTTCCAGGAGTGGGATAGCTTCAGTAAAGGTTTACTAGGACAAGTATGAAATTAAGGAGTTTTAATGGGACGCCAAGAGGAAATGAAGAAATTGAAATTACAGTACATTGTAGAAAAGTCAGAACAACTCTTCAAAGACAAGGGTTATGTGTCAGTCACTATGGACGATGTGGCAAAGGCATGTGAGTACACAAAGAAGACTATCTACTACTATGTAACTTCAAAAGAGGAACTTTATGTTCTCGTTTACATCAAGGGAATGAAAATGAGAATCGAGTTTCTACAAGCAGCAGTTAATCAAGAGCAGAAGGGTTATTGTAAACTCAAAGCTCTGGTTATTGCCTATTACGGTTTTTACAAACAACATCCATATATCTTACAACATCAATTGATGGGAGATGTTGGTTTCATAACAGAAGCGAATGTGAATGATGAAGTTGCAGATGAACTCAATCATTACAATAGACTCGGTGTAGATATGGTTCGAGACATTGTAAAACTCGGACTTGAAGATAAGACACTGAATAGCGATTTAGACTGGAATTTATGGTACAGTTTCCTTCTATACACAGTGAGAATAAATGTGAGTCGTGTTTTAAGCGGGTATGTCCGTTTACTCGATAGCGAAGAGATCACTGAAGATGTCGAAGGCTGGTACAAATATAATATAGGAATTTTGCTTAAAGAGTGTGCGTCAAAGAAGACTATGGACTGCATGCAGGAAGAGCTGTAAAGGAGTTACAATGTTAAACCAGAGTTTAGTAAAGAGTTTGATAGATAGAGCCTTAATGAACGGAGCTGACTTCGCAGAGATATTTCTTGAGAACACTCGTCGGTCTAATATCAGTCTTCTTGATTCAAAAGCACAGAATGTAATTTCAGGGATAGACTCGGGTATTGGAATCAGAGTATTTTACGGAAATAAGGCACTGTACTCATATACAAGTGATTTAAGTAAAGAGTCTCTTTTCACGGTTGTTGATAGCCTTAAGTTAGGTAATAGGCATGGGAACATAGCGGACTTTGAGACTTTTACTATTCAAAATATTGAAGAGAATCACCCAATCCTTATCTATCCGGACAAAGTAACAAAACAAGAAAAAATAGAGTTTCTTCATA
>JAVCCX010000348.1 GCA_030765245.1 Candidatus Zophobacter franzmannii
ACGAATCTGACGCTTCAAATGAAGTAGCAGTGTTCGTGCTTACTGATGAGTATGAGTATCTTGATGCAACTGATGGTATGCCGGAAATGGGATATCAGGTTGGTTTCAATAACATGATGGCAGTATACTTTGATCATGGTTATGTTCCTGAGATTGTTAATATAGGTATCTATGTTGAAACTCTTGGAACAGCTCCATTTATTATCAGAATATTTGATGATGACAATGGCGCACCTGCATTACAGTATGCTTTCCAAACAACAATCGCAGCAGCTGAGATTGTTGAAGGTCTTAATGAAGTTCTTGCACCAGACGGAATGAATGCTCAGCTTGAAGATGTGTTAGCTGACGGTGAATTCTGGATTGGTTTACTTGAATTTTCAAATGCAAGTGAAATCGGTTTAGATACAAGCATCAATGGCAATTCAATGAAGAAAATTGGAACAGCAGCTTGGGAACCAATCACTGAAGGTGAAGTGATGATACGTACACTCGTATTTAACGGTCTTGTTGATAATGAAGAAGTTGTACTTCCTTCAATTCCAATGAGTCTTAATAACTTCCCTAACCCATTCAACCCTGTAACAAATATTAGTTATAGTGTTCCGGCAGCTGGTCAAACATCCTTGAAGGTTTATAACCTTAAGGGTCAGCTTGTTGAAACACTTGTAAATGGTACTGTTCCTGCTGGTCAGAATGATATTGTTTGGAGTGCAGACGGCCAAGCTAGTGGTGTTTACTTCTACAAACTTGAAAACAATGGCAAAACCGTTGTTAGAAAAATGGTATTGATGAAATAATTTCAACATACCTATAAACTTAAACGGGGCGTGCTTATGCATGCCCCGTTTTCTATTACCCGAATTGATTGTAACATCGCTCTTGAATCTTCCTTCAATAATTACTACTTTCTCCTTACTCAACTCTAACTGAAATCTTACCCGTTTCTTACCCGGCTGGGTAGGCTTTGAGTGGGGACTGGGTAAGCAAGTAGTAAGAGACTCGTTAGAATTATTGAAGAGAAGTGTGGGAGATTTAAAAGAAATATTGCCACAATTTAGTCCTGATTATCATTTGGAATATAAGATATTTAAACAAGGATGAGATATGAAAAAGTTCAAGATTACTCTGCTTCTAATGTTACTAATTGTAGTTTCCATAAATGCAACCCCTAAGAATATTATTGTCTGTATCGGAGATGGGATGGGATTTAACCATGTCAAAGTTGGAGATTATTATGAATTTGGGGAAGAGGGAAAACAGGCTTATGAGAACTTCCCCGTTAAATTAGCAATGAGTACATGGTCACTTACAAATGGTGGGTATGACTCTAAATTAGCATGGGAAAGCTTTAAATATCTCAAATCCGGGATTAAGAATGAACAGGACTCTGTATATGTTGCTGGATTCACAGATTCAGCAGCCTCTGCCACTGCAATGTCAACCGGAGTTAAAACCAAGAATGGTATCCTCGGGTTCGATGAGAATGGTAACAAATTAAAATCATTTGGTGAGAGAGCTACTGATAAGGGAAAGAGTGTAGGATTTGTTACTACAGTGCCATACTGCCATGCCACTCCTGCAGGCTTCGTTACAAATAAAAAGTATCGGAAAGATTACCATGATATTGCCATGAATATAGTTTTCGACTCCAATGTGGCAGTTGCGATTGGGGGTGCAAATCCTGATATGAGAGATTATAAACCCAATAAATACATTGGTCCCAAAGATTTCTGGGAATGGCTTCCAACGAATGAGACACAATACAATGATAGAATAGTAAATGATATAGATGAGGATGGTCAGCCTGATCCATGGACGCTTATGACAAAACGAGAGGATTTTGTAAAGTATGGCACCGGAGATACTCCTAAAAGAATCCTCGGAGTGTATGAATCTGCAAAGAATGGACAGCAGACCAGAGGTGGAGATGATAAAGCAGATGCATTTGTGGTTCCATTTGACGAGAAGGTTCCGACTCTATCAGAGATGACAGCTACTGCTCTGAATGTTCTTGATAATGATGAGGATGGTTTCTTCCTCTTAGTTGAGGGCGGTGCTATAGATTATGCAGGACATTACAGACAACCGGGTCGCTTAGTTGAAGAGATGCTTGATTTTAATGCTACAATCCGTTTTATTGAGAATTGGGTTGAAGAGAATAGCTCCTGGAAAGAGACCTTAGTAATCGTTACTGCTGACCATGAGACTGGTTGCGTTTGGGGTAAATCACCAGGAGAAGAAATTGAGGAGTTTGTTCCTGTCCAAAACAATGGTATAGGAAAAATGCCCGGCTTTACTTTCTATAGTGGAAATCATACAAACTCGCTGGTTCCGTTTTACGCAAAAGGCAGAGATGCTAAGAAGTTTAAGAGAATGGCAAATGAAAAGGATTCTGTTAGAGGAAAATACCTTGATAATGCTGAAATGGGGCAGGTTCTACATAAGCTTTGGAAATAGTTTATTCAATTATCTCAACGATAGCTCCTTGTCCGTTATCCGGTAATGCTTGAACCATTCTAATCAAATCAGCGTTCCTAAGGCGAATACAGCCCTCTGTAGCACGAGTTCCTATTGAATTAGGGTTGTGAGTGCCATGAATGCCAATACCCGTCCATTTACGCTTACTAACAGTTGTGTCCGGGTTAGTTAATAAACGAATAAACCACGGACCATAGGCATTCTTTATCGAACCAAGACCATCATTGAAATCATGCTCCCACTCCGAAGAGTCCTCAATACCCACAATAGGGAAGATGCCAATCGGTGTTCTATAATCACCAACAGCCTGTTTATCTCCTGGGTTTAAACCAATAGCTATATAAAAATCTTTAAGTAAAACACCATCACGATAATGAAATAGTTTAAATAGATGCTTTATTACAAGGATGTAATCACCTTTAGTCTGAATTCCAACATTTCGTT
The DNA here is from genome assembly GCA_030765245.1 of Candidatus Zophobacter franzmannii. Lineage (GTDB taxonomy): Bacteria > Cloacimonadota > Cloacimonadia > Cloacimonadales > JAFGVF01 > Zophobacter > Zophobacter franzmannii. The sequence goes on from JAVCCX010000348.1 coordinate 2,926, forward strand.
TCTTAAGTTTTAAATCTTCTTGTGAGATTAGCTTGTCACTTTTCTTCTGAACTGACACATCAGGAGCGGACTCTTTAGATTCTTCAGTTTTCATTGTTCCAGGTTTCCTTATTGTGTTGTTTGTTGCACACGCGGATAGCAATAATATTGCTAAGAGCAGTAAAAGAAGTTTATATTTCATTGTTTATTCTCAATTTATTCTTAGTTAATTATATGGATGTTTCGATAGTTATACAAGTCAATGAAAATTTACAATTGACTTGACTTCAAGGGATAAGTTTAATGTATTTATATGAAATTTAATGAGATTACAAAGGATAAATAATGTTTATTGATCATGCGAAAGTTAGAATCCAAGCCGGTAATGGTGGGCATGGATGTATTGGTTTTAGAAAAGAGAAGTTTGCTCCAAAGGGTGGTCCTGACGGTGGAGATGGCGGTAAAGGTGGAAATGTTATTGTTGCTGGAAAAGCAAATATGAACACACTTTTAAACTATCGTCATATTCAAACAGTTAAAGCAGAAGATGGTGTAAATGGTGGTGGTGGAAACAGAACCGGAAAGAGTGGTAAAGATGTTTATGTTTATGTTCCGGTTGGTACAGAAGTTTTCAATATTGAAGATGGTGTAGAGGTAAAGGTAGCTGATATTACTGAAGTAGGACAAGAAGTTGTTTTAGCTAAGGGTGGTAGAGGTGGTAGAGGCAATCTTAGCTTTGCAACTGCTACCCACCAGGCTCCTCGTAAAGCTACTGACGGTAAACCGGGTGGCCATATGGAACTTGAGCTGAACTTAAAGCTTATGGCAGATGTTGGACTGGTTGGATTTCCTAATGCCGGTAAATCAACCCTACTTAGTGCTGTATCAGCAGCCAGACCAAAGATTGCAAACTATGAGTTTACAACCCTTGAACCCTCATTAGGCGTGATTAGAGTTAGTGAATATGAGAGTTTTGTAATGGCAGATATTCCAGGGATTATTGAAGGTGCTCATATTGGTAAGGGTTTGGGAATTCAATTCCTGCAGCATATTCAAAGAACTAAAGTTTTACTGTTTTTATTGGATATTAATTCTCCAGATCCACTTGCTGACTATCAGGTCCTGAAGTCGGAACTTCATCAATACGATAACTTCTTGGATAAGAAACCTCATTTGATTGTAATGAGTAAGATAGACACAATCCCCGGGGATGAACTTGAACCAAAGCTTGAAGAACTGAGACAGACCTTTTCAGAGCAGATGCACGAGGAGATAATGGCAATATCATCAATATCTCAACATAACCTAATGCTATTGAAAAGGAAGTTGAATAATTTAAATATTGCGTATGATTAAGAAAATCAAAGCTTGGTTAATTTTCCGTGACGAGAAGAAAATTAAGCTTAAGCATAAATATAGAATTCTTGAGGACTGGGGTGAACCAATCAATTACATTGGACAACCCCATTCCGGTTTTTCAGAATCAGGTTTAGCCCCCAGAGAAATTATCCAGAGATGGTCCAACGCAGACCTTACCTTTGACCCCCAAATTGATAGAGCTTACAATAATGATGAGTTCAAGTTTATTACCCTTTTTGATACAGATTACCCCCAAGATCTTAAGAATCTATACTGTCCTCCAATGTTTCTGTTCTATAGGGGAGACCTCTCTATTTGTGACAATTGTGTAGGTATCATTGGAACGAGGAAAATATCTAATTATGGGGTTCGAGTTGTGAATAACTTTGTTAGAGAGTTAGCTTTTAACAAACTTACTATCGTGAGTGGATTAAGCTTTGGTGTCGATGCCGAGGCTCATAGGGCAACCCTTAAAGCAGAAGGTAAGACAATAGCAATTTTACCAGGCAGCTTGGATAGGGTATATCCTGATGCCAATCGCAAATTAGCTGACCAGATTGCAGAAACGGGACTTGTTCTTTCTGAATATCCCCCCGGGCAAACAGTAGAAAGA
>JAVCCX010000045.1 GCA_030765245.1 Candidatus Zophobacter franzmannii
AAAGGATCGCAGATAACTTTCTACAATGAAATTGCAGGTGGACCATTCCTTGGAGATTCAGATTTTTATAAACAAATAACCCAGGTAAACTGGTATATAGAGATGTTCGCAAATATTGTACTTCGCACCAAATGGAGAATGGGATATGTAACAGAATATGGCCGTTCTTCAGATGTACCTCCGGATGAAAAGTTCTATCTTGGTGGAACAGGTCCTGATGGGATTCGTGGATATGGAGATAGGACAATTGCTCCTTCAGGTGGCGGAACTCGCGAAATCATATTCTCTACTGAATTGGGTTACCCAATCGGCGGAGACCAGCTTATTGCCTTACTCTTCTTTGATGCAGGTGATAGCTCAAACTCTCTCAAGGATTACAATTTCCTTGAATTCAAGAAGGGTGGCGGTGCCGGCATTAGAGTCAGAAGTCCATTTGGATTAATTGGGTTTGACTGGGCATATAATTTTGCCAAAGATCGTTGGGAACCTCATTTCCAATTTGGTACAACATTCTAAAACATGATTTATAAACATTTGTTTGGACCGGTCATATCAAGAAGACTGGGAGTCTCATTGGGAATTGACCTTGTACCTTTCAAAGTTTGCCCAATGAACTGCGTTTATTGTGAAGTCGGAGAGACTACAAATCTAACGTGCAAAACAGATGAATATGTCCCTTTTGATGAGATTATTTGTGAGTTAGATGATTATATTACTCATAATCCTAAACTGGATTATATCACATTCTCTGGTTCAGGAGAACCGATGCTTCACAGTAGATTGGGTGAGATAGTCTCTTACATTAAAAAGAGTTATCCAAACTATAAATTAGCATTAATCACGAATAGTGTTTTACTTACAAATCCCAAATTGCTTCATGATATTATTGATGTTGATCTGATTATGCCCTCTTTAGATGCAGTTAGCCACGATATTTTTAAGGCTATAAATAGACCTTCTATAGAAGTTAATCCTGATGAAATCATAAAGGCTCTAATTGAGCTCAGAGAGAATTTTAGGGGACAAATTTGGTTAGAGATCTTTCTTATTGAGGGTGTTAATGATAGCGATAAAGAGCTCAACCTACTTCTTGAAGCCACAAGGAAGATTAAGCCGGACCGGGTACAGTTGAACTCACTTGATAGACCTGGTGTCGAGGCTTGGGTTAAAGCTATGAACCCGCAAAGGCTTCAAGAAATCAGAGATTATTTTGCTATAGAGCTGGGGGAAACATCTACAATAGAGGTCATTGCTAAAGTTCAGAGAAAAGTTGAATATAAGAATTTCAACCCTGATGTTGTTGAGCAAGTACTTGGCCTGATCAGCAGACGACCATGCACAAACCTTGATCTTTCAAAGACACTTGGTTTGCATGTAAATGAAGTAAATAAAGTGCTCCATAGTCTAGTCTCTGAAAATAGAATTGAAGCAACCCATGAAGACAGAGGGGCATTTTATAGGATCAAGGGGTAAAGTTGATTAATACAGTAATAATAACTGCTGGAGGTAGTGGAAATAGGCTACCGGGGAAAATTAAAAAGCAGTTTAGACTACTTAATTTTAGACCAATACTTTATCATACAATAGATAAATTTATTAATCATCCTGAGATTACACACATCATCATCACACTTCCCGGTGATGATTTTGCATCGATTACAAAGACAATTTCTCATGAATTCAAAGACAATAGAATTACTTTTTGTAAAGGTGGGGTTGAGAGGCAGGAGTCTGTTCTTAATGCTCTAAAGCAAGTGCCTGCAAATACTGATTATGTTCTAATTCATGATGGAGTTCGCCCATTCATTACTAAGGAGTTGATTTCAAAACTTCTATCATTAGCTATTGAATATGGGGCATCAATACCTATTTCAAGTGTTAAAAATACTATTAAACAGGTGGATGCTGGATTGGTTTCAAAAACAATCCCAAGAGATAATCTATATTCTGTCCACACTCCTCAAGTGTTTGATTATAAAAAGCTTTTAAACCTTCATCTTAGAGCAAGTCAGGAGAAGATTACTTTCACAGATGACGCATCAATTTTTGAATTTTATAAAGAACCGGTTGCAACACTGGTTTCAGAAATAAACAATATTAAAATCACAGATTCCCTTGATTTAGAGGTAGCTAAGTTGATAATGAAAGGGAATGAAATGGAGAAATGATGAATTTAAGTACATTGAAAAACTCACTAAGAAACTTCGAGATAAGAATTAAGATACCAATTTTTGGGATTGGCTGCGGAGTTTTGGGTTTAAGTATGAAGGAAACTACTGTCAAATTAGGGGAATATGCCAGTCGTTTACTCAGAGCTTTGGAATATCGAGGCTATGACTCAACAGGTGGTGTGTTTCAGGATGAGAAAGGTAATGTAACCCTTCTTAAAGATGTAGGTGCACCAAGCACTCTTGTAAAGACGCTTGGGATTGAAAAGCAGGCAGGTAAACTGTTTTGCGGACAGGTTCGCTGGGCGACCTTTGGAGCAGTAGACAAGGTAAATGCTCAACCTCATAAAGTTAGCTGTCGTAGGGATATTTATGGAGCTCATAATGGTAATATTACTAATACTCGTGAGCTTAAATCATTCCTTTCAAAAGATGGTCACACTGTTAAGTCAGATAATGACGGTGAGATGCTTGTACATGCAATAGAACATTATTTTGATATTGAGCTTAACAAATTGCCTAAGCCTAACCAGAATAAGAAGCAGAATAGACTTAACTCTATGCGCTCTGCAATTAGACAAGCATCGAAGCTTGTTGTTGGTTCATATGCGGCTGTCATTGTAGATCCAATGACAGAAACAAGTTGGGCGATTAAATCAGGTTCTAGTTTATACTTTGGCGTAGGTGAAATTGACGGAAACGCATTCTCGCTCACTTCATCTGATTTAACATCAGTACTAAGGTTCACTAAAGACCTTGTAAATCTTCGCGAAGGTGAGTTTGTTGAATACACTCCCGGTAAGTATCAGGTATTTGCTCAGAAGAATCTCAATTTCAGACATGTAGAAAAGGATGATGAGATCTATAAGAGTGGAGAAAAAATAAAGAAAGTTGCTTCAAGGTCAAAACTTCGTGCAGAAGACACTGAACTTATTCCACCTTTCGAATACTTTATGGATCAAGAAATTCATGCCGAAATAGAATCTACAGGTAAACTCATTAAGATGTTTAATGGTGGTTCTAATACAGGACGCAGAATGCTTGAGTTCCTCAGAACAGAAGGCTTCGATAAACAACTCCGTAAAGTTGCAGAAAAGATTGTCGCAACCGGTAAATATGCAGATCAGTTAGAGTTGTATAATGAGTTACTTAACTCAAAAGAATCTGAAAAGATAATGACTGACATCCAAGAGAAATACACCTCAATTTACAATGAACTTGTTAAAGCGAACTTTGTGGATAAATACTTTTTCTCGAGTGAGAAGAACCTTTTCATCGAACTTGCTGGTGCTGAATTTAATAAGAAACGGCTAATTTTCTCAAAAGCTCTTGATTCGCTTATAGAAGTTACTGATGTTAATAGCTTTGAGGCTAAGGTGGAGCTTTTTCTTAAGCTTCTGAAAAAGACTCTAAAAGAGAAGGGTATTGTTTATTCTATAGCATGTGGTACATCATATCATGCTACTAAGATAGGAGCTCAATTCTTTAATGAAATAGCAAGCTTTGAGATAATTCCAATCCTCCCTGGCGATTTCAGAGGGGAGTATTCCCATAGTATTAAAAATGGAGATATGATTATTGGTGTTTCTCAGAGTGGTGAAACAAAAGACCTTATTGATATCTATAATGACATCATTGATTCAAATCTTGAGATTACAAGAGCAGTTGTTGTCAATAATGTAAACTCGACACTTGGACAAGAAAAGAGTGATGTTGCAATCCCAATCACTTGCGGACCGGAAATAGCTGTTCCCGCCACGAAGAGTTTTATCAACCAGATTACTATCTTCTATTATCTTGCTCTCAGGACTGCCGAGATGAAGCTTGATATGATGAAAGAGAACAATGAGTGTAGTAAAGAGATTGCTCGCATCGAAAAGAACATCTCTAAACGAAAAGAGAATATGCAGAAGATTCCACAGTTATTGGAAGCAACTCTTACTTCTACGGATGATTTGATTAACGAACTCGCTAAGAAAATATATCTTGATCCATCAATCCATCTTCTTGCTACAAAGATTAGTGGTGTAGCAATGGAAGGAGCTCTCAAAATTAGAGAGACTGTTCTCAACCATGCAGAAGGACGCGAGGCATCTGAATTCAAACACGGTCCAAACACCATTCTTGGTAAAAATACTGTATTTGGAATGAAGAGTCTTCGATCTCTCTATAAAAACATTGTAAGTGTTATAGATGATGTGGAGATTGAGGCTAAGAAGCGTGGTATTGAAGATAAAGAAGTTGGTAAGATTATCAGAGCAATGTTCAGTTTTACCTATTCTCAGATAATGCCTTTCAATCTTACAAAAGAGGGTACAAAGCTCTTCAAAGACTTAGTTGGAAAGAGCAATGACTTCGAATGTATGTTCCGTAACTATCCTCTTATTTATATCACAGGTCCGGAAGAGAGGGATGTTAATCTCACTATTTCTCAGATAAATACCCACAAAATCCGTGGAGCTAACACCTATGTGATTGCGGAGTATAATGAAGAGTTATTCCAGAATGCATCAAAGGACCCATTTGACGGGAAGAAATACTACCATTGGATGTATATTCCCCTTCCGAAGACTGATGATACCTTGATGGTTAACTTCTCATCTTCACTCGTTCTTCAGCGTCTTGCTTTAAAGATGAGTATTCGCAAAATGGAATACCTTGATCGACTCCAGATACAGGATCATGGTGTACATCCTGATGTACCTAA
>JAVCCX010000435.1 GCA_030765245.1 Candidatus Zophobacter franzmannii
TAACAAGGCTTCCACCGCATCAAGATTTTGTTTTTTCCTTCATTTAGCATTTGTAACACATAACGCCTAATTTTACTCCCTATTTCAATCCCAGGGAAACAACAGCGAATATTATAGGACTTAATTGTGAATAACTCGGGGCTTTGCCCGTGTAAGTCCCGAGAGATTCCCGAGAATTGAAAGGGTTCATTGTGAGTATAGAGAGTGAATTCAAACTTCCAAACTAATCACATTAGATTCTAATTTCGGAATTCCCGTAGGGGCTCATGGCGTGAGTCCCAAATTGACACAGCCCTTGGGCTGAATATGTTGATTCTCCTCTTCATTTGGAAGGTCTCGCCTTGCTCCACCATTCCAAAAGTAAAGGTATGTATAAATGGTATACACTATAATGCTACAATTTAGATTGTAAATACAGGTGCAAAGTAAAGATTTGAGACCTAAAAGAGTTGCAAATCTTTGTTGAAATGGAGTTTAGAAAAAAGGCTTGACTCCATAGCCTCGTCTAAATTTATATGTCATTCTATATATTTATATATAAATGTAAAAATTGAATAAAGAAGGAGATGAGATGGTTAAGCTCAGACTTAAAAGAATGGGTGCGCGTAATGCCCCTTTCTATCGCATTGTAGCAGTTGATGCTCGTGTGAAGCGTGATGGTAAATACCTCGAGGCAATCGGTTGGTATGATCCTAAACCCGAACCATTCAAAATTCAGGTTGATCGGGAAATTGCTTTAAAATGGCTCAGAACAGGCGCACAGCCTACTGAAACCGTTAGATCATTACTTAGAAGAGCCGGAGTTCTTGAAGTATGGCATAAGGAAAAAGAAGCAAACAGAACAGCTCCAGCAGAAGAACAGGCATAAAATAGGGCCCTATTATGAAGGAATTAATTGAATTCGTAGTTAAAGCTCTTGTCGAAACTCCAAGTGAAGTAAATGTCACGGAGATTGCCGGAGATAAGGTAACTCTTTATGAGTTGCGTGTTGCCAAAGGTGACATAGGTAAAGTGATTGGTAAGCGTGGGCGTACCGCAGGTTCTATTCGGACCATACTTAATGCAGTAAGCACAAAGCAGGGTAAACGAGCAGAACTCGAAATAATCGAGTAATGCAGTTATCAGATTTATTGCCAATCGGCAGGTTAGGAACAGTTTTTAATAAAACGGGGTATATCTCCTTTAAACCTTTAGAGTTCTTCCGACCTGCCCTTTTTTCAAAGAAGAAATTCTATTTGATCTTTAACAGTGATAGAGTATTTTATGTGACTCTGGATAAAGTCAAACAGTACCAAGGTAAGCTGTATCTGAAATTCGTTGAGGATGGTATCTTCGATGAATTGAAGCTGAACAGAAAACCACGCGTAATGATTGAGAAAGAGCAGTACTATCAGATGGAGGGTGATGCAAATTACACTCGCGTAACTGACTATACTGTAATATTCAGAGAACAGGAAATTGGAACAGTTCAAGATATTATGGAAGACTCATTTCAAGACCGATTGATTGTTATCCTGAATGATGGTAAGGAAGTTATTATCCCTGATGTGGATTACTTTATTACTAAGAAGGATACAGCAACGAAAAAGCTTTATACTCAGAATATTGAGGAGCTACTTGAACTATGAGGTTTGATGTTCTAACACTTTTCCCTGCAATGTTTCACTCCTTTTTAGAAGGAAGCATTGTCGCTAAAGCGATTAAGAAAGATGCCCTTGAAGTCAGTTTAGTTGACTTTAGGGACTTCACATTTCTTAAGAGCCGTCAAGTGGATGATTATCCATATGGGGGAGAAGCAGGGATGGTTATTAAACCTGAACCTGTGTTTAGAGCAGTTGAATTCTTACAAGATAATGATAAATCAATACCTCTTATCTATTTTACTCCCCAGGGTAGACCTCTCACTCAGGCAATTGTGAAGCAATATGCTAAAGAAGAGAGAGTTATGATACTCTGTGGACATTACAAAGATGTAGATCAAAGGGTGCGAGATACACTGGTTACTGATGAGATTTCTCTTGGTGACTATGTTCTTTCGGGTGGTGAACTTCCTGCAATGTGTTTTATAGATGCATGTGCAAGATTGCAACCTGGAGTTCTGAAGGATATTGAATCTGCGAATAGTGATTCATTTGAAGATAGTATTCTCGGATATCCTTATTATACACGCCCTGTCGAATATCAAGGAATGAAGGTTCCGGAAGTGTTACTTTCCGGTAACCATAAAAAGATACAAGAGTGGCGAAAGCAGAAAGCTCTTGAGTTAACTCGACAACGAAGAAGTGATTTATTAGATGAAAAGTAAATTATACCTTGGCTTAGTACATTATCCTGTGTACAACAAATTTAACGATGTTGTAACTACATCCATTACAAACTTGGATGTGCATGACATCGCTCGTTCATGCCTTACTTACGGTGTTGATAAGTACTTTATTATCACACCTAATGAAGGACAACGATTAGTTTTAAAAACGATAACAGAGTTCTGGCACTCTGACATTGCCCGTAATTATAACTCAGATAGAGTTGAGGCAATTGACATTGTAGAGTATACTACATCAGTCCAGAACTTAAAAGAACAGATAAAGAATCAGGAAGGAACCTATCCCATTATCGTAACAACGACAGCCCGGAAATTAGCCGGTCAAGTCTCTTTCAAGGAATTGAAAGCTTTGGACTTGAAGGAGCAACCACTCCTCCTGTTATTTGGTACAGGTAACGGATTAGCGAGAGAAGTTATCTCGCTTTCAGATTATGTCCTTGAGCCAATACTTGGCAAAGGTGAATATAATCATCTATCCGTTAGAAGTGCCGTTGCAATAATACTTGATAGATTATCTTCCGAGGAATAAAGGAGAATACAAATGGATATCTTACAAACGGTAACAAAGGATCTGCTTCGTACAGATCTACCCGAATTCAGAGTTGGTGATTCTGTAAAGGTTCACTATAAGATTAAAGAAGGCGCTAAAGAGCGTATTCAGGTTTTCCAGGGAATCGTGCTACAGAAACGTGGTGCAGGCATGTCAAAGACCTTCACTGTTAGAAAGATTTCTAATGGTGTTGGAGTGGAAAGAATTTTCCCACAGCATACACCTCTTATTGATAAATTAGAAGTTATTCGCTTCGGTCGCGTTCGTCGTGCTAAGTTGTTTTATCTTAGAACAGCGCGTGGTAAGAGAGCGAAAATCCAAGAAAAGAAACACTACAATAAAAAGAAGTAGTTTCAAACTTTGTGATATTTGGGAACCGAAAGGTTCCCTTTTTTTATTATATAACAAAACAGAGATTAAGATAATTTTCTTGACACTCTCAGAAACAAATCAACAAATTACACAAATGTTTATTGTTAACATTTTATGTCGTTAACTAATTCACCTGAAATGGTCACCAATCTTCAGACTGCAATGAAAATGTATGGAAGGTCTGTGATTTATGGACCGGGTGCTATTGCCGTATTTGGCAACAAGAAGCTCTCTCAATAGATCATATTGCGCAGAAGGGAAACTCGTTTGCTGAGAATGAGTTAAGCAGTCGAATACAGATGGACTATGAAGTTAGTAAGAAACTTTCACTCGCTTTGGGAGGAGAATATAGCTATAATTATTATACTCCCGAATGAGGTATGGATGATGACTCATTTATAATGTCATTTCAACCTGATATCAGGTTTGCTGTTAAAACTCCAGATTCAGGCTTCTACAAATACTATGGGGATGATTTTGCTACAATTATTGATTATACTATTGATGCATATATGTATTCTGCCTTTGGTGAAATAAATGCTAAACCTACAGATTATTTAAACTTCTTGATTTCGGGGAGGATTGACAAGCATGAGTTTGCTGATCCTGCTACTAGTAGTGAAGGTTTTTAGGCACTCTATCATTATTTGGGATAGATGCCATTGCAAATTTACAATTGAAGAATCATTCCTCCAATATCATGTACTCCTATATTAAGCAAATAGACTGGGAAAGTAAATTTGACTGTGATGCATGGATTACCGGCCTGGATGGAAGCACCGTACATTTACCCGATAATGCTGAGAATCGTATCAACAATCTACCAAGTCACTCTATCAAAATTAATGATTTGTGGAGAGTATCTAAATCTGTCTCTGTTCATGTTAATGCACGCTATGCCTTCGATTATCAGCAGAACGATATGTTAGATCAATTTGTTGAAGCACATCAAGAGCTGGTGATCCAGTGACAATAAACTATATGAATAAGCTGGTAGGTTTAAAAAACTACCAGCTGATAATGAGTTATCATCTTCTTAAGAGTGCCGAAGTATAGATTTAGATAATTAATACTACTATTAAAAGTAAAAGAGTCATCCTCGTGGATGACTCTTATTATATTGGCTTCTATTTGTAGTTATGAAAACTCTACTTTTGTAATAACCCTTTCAACTATGGCTTGCATTGCAATACCTGCAGGTTTCTTAGCTATATCATAGACAAATGGGCGTCCTTTGTCTGTGCATTTAGGGATATCTATTTCGATTGGAATCTGACCTAAGAGTTCAATCTCAAAGTCCATAATTGCCTTTGCTGCACCTTCACCATCAAAGAGATTTATCGCTTCACCACAATGAGGGCATATAAGCTCTTTCATGTTCTCAATTAGTCCGATGATAGGTACATTGAGACTTTGCGAGAATCTGATGGTTTTTCTTGCGTCTAAGAAGGCAACATCCTGTGGGGTCGATACGATAATTGAGCCTGTTACTTTTTTAAGCAACTGAACAACCGAAAGTGGTTCATCACCTGTTCCCGGAGGACAGTCAACTATAAGGTAATCTAACTCTGGCCACTGAATATCTTCCATGAACTGCTTGATTGCAGTCATCTTCATCGGTCCTCTCCAAATAAGAGGTGCATCTTGATCTTCCATAATCGAGGCGATAGACATGACATGTAAGTTGTCATGCACACGCACAGGCATTGGTTTATGAGTTACAGGGTCAGCAAGTAGCGGTTGACCTTCAACACCAACCATCTTTGCAATTGATGGTCCGTGGATATCTACATCAAGGATACCTACACGCTTTCCTGAAAGGACAAGACCATAGGCAAGGTTCACAGAGACAGTACTCTTACCAACTCCGCCTTTTCCACTGATAACAACAATTCTGTTTTTGATTCGAGACAGATTCCCTGTTAACATCTCTTTGCGTTCTTCAGGGGTTGGAACTTTAGGTTCTTCTGACATCGTTTCCTCCATTTACTTATTATTTTGCAACACGAATGGAGAGTTTCTGGAACATGTCAATAAAAAGATATCACTATCTTTAAAATAATGGAGATGGGACTCTGCAAGGGATAAATAAGCGATGGTTTTACCACCGTACAGGTTGCTTACAAAGTGATTAATTGCTTTAAACCACTTTGTCCCGAATATTATCCCCTTTGCATTTATTGTGCATCATTACTTAAGATAGTTGCTTTCGTTTCTCTCAAGCGAGCTCTTCACTTTGTTCATCGGTTCGTGTATTTTCGCCTGCCACTGCGTAATGGAATGAAGACGGGTGGTTGAAAAATCTTCTCTTCAGCAAAGATTGTGGTATTTATGCCTTTTTAGGGCTCTATTACAATACTTAAAAAAAGGTTTATAGAGACTTATACACAAATTGTGTATAACTTAGTGGTTTCATTAAGGGTCAATTAAGGGTCAATTAAGTGTCTA
>JAVCCX010000006.1 GCA_030765245.1 Candidatus Zophobacter franzmannii
GTTTGTTCCACTCTGAAGAGGCTGTAACCCATCCTTCGAATAACCATCTAGCCGGTATTAAATTACAGAATTCCGGAATGTTAGATTTAGGATTGAGTGTTAGATTAGAATTCATATCAGTAAATTTAACGACTGCTCCACTAAACAATATCTGTGGGATTATTACTAATGGAAGTACATTTATCATTGCCTTCCTATCCTTGATAATAGTTGAGAAGAAAAGTCCAATAGATGATCCTATCATCGCACTTAAAAGAAGAAAAACTGCATGAGGTAGGAAGAAACCTCTAAAACCCAACATTAAAGATGAGAACAGGTAATAGAGAATGACCTGGGCAATAGACATTAACATCATTATGGAACTTTTTGCAATCAACTGATTCAGAGATGATATTCTTAACTTCATCTCCCGAGTAATGCTCCGTTTTTCTGAATGTATCTCATCTAAACTATTTGCAAGCCCCATGAAGATAAAGATAATAATTGAGATAAATCCAAACATGAGATAGTTATTGTTTGTTTGAAAACTATAGGCCTCTCCGGATGCCACTGACCGTAATACAACTGATATAATGATTGCTAATAGAGGTGATGCAACTAAGGTCAGAAGTAGATTTGTGCTGTTCCTGACTTTGTTCTTAAAGTTTCTGGATATCAATGTAATCAGATCACCAAAGTTTGAATTAAGCTTTTCTCTTTTATAGCTATGTTTTGTATCGGAGATTGACTCTTGCTCTAATGTCTTAGTTGTTTCAATAGCCTCACGGAAACCGAAGCCACGATACTTTTGCTCCCAGTATTCAGGCGGGAAAACTCTATTGTTATTGGAGTCCTGCAACTCTAAAATATCGAAGAAATAATCGGGTATTTGTAATTGCAATTTCTCTTCTAAAAGAGGTCGTTCCTTTCCCGACAGTTTCAATTCATCTGAGAAATAATCGAAAGCTTTGCTACTATCACCGTAGAATACCTGCACACCACCTTTATCCATGAGTAGCACTTTATCAAATGCCTTAAAAATCATAGAATTAGGTTGATGTATTGTGCAAATGACTATCTTGTTCTGTTCCTTAAGCTCTTCAAGGAAGGTAATGATATTCTCCGAGTCTTTTGAAGAGAGTCCACTTGTTGGTTCATCTAGAATAATAATCATTGGGTTGAGAATCAACTCTAAGGCGACATTTAATCTTCTTCGTTGCCCTCCACTGAGTTTCTTATTCATTACATCACCAACGATCATATCTCGCTGTTCATATAGCCCGACACTTTTGAGCACATTGTGGATTCGCCTATCAATCTCCTCTTTAAACTTAATCCCCGGCATAGTTAACTTAATTCGGTAGAGCAGATTCTCATAGACAGTTAGATTAGTAAATAGTAGGTCATCTTGCGGTACATAACCTATATACTTTTGGAAATATGAAATATTACTAACGAAATTCTGATCATCAATAAATATGTTACTGCTTTGTGCTATCAAGTCACCCATCAATACCCTAAGAAGTGTTGTTTTTCCACTTCCACTTGGTCCCATTATTGCCAGCATCTCACTCTTTGATATTTCAAAGTTAATCTGCTTTAATGCTGACTTTTGAGCCTCAAACTCATGAGTGATTTCGGAGACTTTTAAAGTATCTATTTGAATAGGTATCTCGACTAAGTCCCAATTCTTACTTATTATGTAATTCCGGTGGTTAATACTGAAGATGGATTTATTAAACTCAAACTCCACCGCTTCACTTAGAATCACCCGATTAAGATAAACTTCAGAACCTGGTCGAGGTTCGACTGTAAGCTTGCCTTTATTTATTCTAAAAATGATTAATGCTGATGAAGAATAGTTGGAAACAAGTTTCAATCCCTCTTTCTCATCTATGAGGTAATAACTGTCATTTTGGGATTGTTGTAATCTACTTATTGTATCTTGAGTAATTACTTCCAGCAGGGTTAGCTTCTCTTCCTCATCAATGAAATCATCTAAAGCTATCTCTTCCTTTTTGGTAAATTTGTTGGCCTTATTCTTACTAATTACGAAACCATTGTTTTTATAGATTACTTTGGACTCTTTGTATGAGAAAACCCTCTCTTTATTAAGCAGATTATATATTTTCCACAACTGTTTCTGTGAAATACTAAGTTGCTTTGAACCTGAAGGAATAATCAGAGTATCATCAATGTTAAGCCGATGAAATCTATTGCCTATCAATTGAGTTATTTCATGCTCTCTTTGGATTGTTATTGGCATCTCAGAGCTGTTGTTCTCTACCTTTACAAGGACAAGAGACTCAATCATGATAAACGATAAGGAGTTGTTATCATCGATACTCTTTAGCTTAAAATCACCGTCTTTAGATGACCAAACCATTGAATTGAGAAGATAGTTCCCACTTGATGGAGTAATCTGGATTGGTAAGTCTATTTCATCTCTTACATGCTCAAATAACTCGTACACTTTCTCAAGAATAGTAACATCCAACCTTAGTAAATCCGTTAACTCAACGATTTCAAGAGTACCAAGGACATGGACTCTATCTCTATCATGAAATGCCAATGAGATTAGATTTAGGATAATCTTTATTCTAGCTGTAGAGCTGAGGTGTTCATTTAGAAAGTAAGCTGCATCCCTAACTGATATTTGGTGTCTTCTGGCTAATTGAATTTTATGGAGTGAGATGTCATTACCAAACATTGAATGAAGAATCTTATCTATGAAGTTTATCTCGGTATCATGTAACCTGGCTGTCTTTGCCATATACAGATAAACAGAAACTACTGAAATGAGTAGTTTTTCTTGTTGTTCCCTATCATTATGTACTTTGTTTCTCTTAATTGATTTCATCTTGCTAAATATTCAATAAGTGTTTTCCAGAGTCAAGATATTTCTAGTAAGTAACACTTGTGTATGTAGCTCACTAAAAAAAACCTCTCGTATTTGAGAGGCTTTAAAGGTTCTAATAATACTATTTATTCCGGATTAAAAGCGTTATCGTTAAACCACTTAACAACCTTAGCATCTGAAATCTTCTTTTCTAACCAGGTATCAAAGAAACGATCATTCTCTTCACTTGAAAGTCTTTCAAATAACTCTCTTCTAACTAAGGAGATATTCTTAGGATTAGGTCGTTGAATAGATTGTGCATACCCAAGATAAACACCGTCTTCTAAAACAACAGGTCTTGTAGAAGTATTATCTGATTTAAGATTCAGGATATCTTGGATCAAGATAGTGCTGGCAATGTTATGAACTGTAGATTCATAAGTGAGATTCGGCATATCAATAACCTCGTAACCTGCCTTTACAGCAGTCTCGATAATGCGTTTCCCTTTAAATGAATCGATAAGTCTTTCTGCCTGTTCAAATGCTAATCGCTCTTTCTTCTCTTTGAGCAATGTATCTTCAATCTCTGACTTAACAGTCTCAACGGGGACATAAGAACTCGGTCTGGAATCAGTGACTTCAATCAGGATAAAAGCTTTATCGTTTTGGTGCTTGATTGGGTCTAAAACTGTACCCGGAGACTTTCTCAACATCTGCTTGATTAAAGTCGTGCTTTTCCCAAGATCGGGGATAACATCATTTTCCACTGTTAATCCCTTAGCAGTCTCGGCTTGCATATCATATTCAGCTGTTGCATTCTCTGAGCCAATCGTTTTGGAAAGTTCAGTAACATTCTGCATCATTTCATCTATCATGGCATAGGCCTTATCTCCGGCTCTAGGTTTGATTCTTATTAGTCTAAGTTTAACCATAGTTTTAGTCTTATCTTCAACTAAATAGATGCTCCAATCGTCTCCATTTTTCAAAGGTCTGGTAAAACTACTAACAGGAGTTTTGTTAATCGCCTTAACAACATTAGTTGGAAGATTAGCTAATTTAACAAATCCCAATGATCCATCATCTGACTTAGATCCATGCATTGAATATTTACTGGCTAAGTGACTAAATACAGCACCACTATTGATCTCTGTAAAAAGTGAGTCAGCTACAAACCTGGCATTCTCCTCATCTTCATCAGTTGGTATAACAGGAAATTTAGTAAAAGCAATGTCGCAACTTGCAGGGATAAAGTACTTTCTAATATTCTTATTATAATAAGCATCCACTTCGGCATTAATTACAACAGTCTTCACACTCTCAGGATTAAGATATATCACCTTTGAGTCAACACTTGTGTAGTAGAAGCTATATTCATCTTTTAACTCATCCGGGTTCATATCCGTACTTGCGTAAGCTTTTACTTTAAGTTTCTTTAAAGGGATTTTATATTTGTAATAATCAGCCTTTAACCAACCTAAATCGATTGGGTCATTCTCTCTCAAGCATTTCTCATAAAGGTAGTAATTAAACTCTCCAAATTCGTTAAATAGAGGTGATTCTTTCATAATCCTTGGAACATTCGTTAGTAGTGAATCCATAACTTCAGGCATTGTTGTTGTGATGTTGTTCTCTTTGAATAAATCTATCAAGACAAAATGTTTTACAATGTCATCCCAAGTTTGGGCATATATTTTTCTTTTTTCTTCATCAGAAGGCTTTCTATTTGTCCGTACTGTGAATCCTTCGAAATGTCCCATAAAGGAGCGAACGAATTCTTCCTCAGTTATTGTGTGACCATTAACTTTACCGGCATAATCGCGTTTAGACTTACTCTCATTTGTTCCAATAACTGTCTGCATGAAATTGGAGCTACAAGCAGTTATAAATAGGAGCACTACCATTATTAGTAGGGTTAATTTAACTAATTTCATCGTTATCCCTCTATCTTTTCTTGAATTTCTTTTAGTAATTTCCATGCATCTAATGGAGACGTAGCATTGAGGTCAAGCACTTTAATCTCCTCTAAAACTTCGTCGTTGGCTTCGGTAATTTCAGCCATATATTCGAATATATCAATCTGTTCAGAACTCTGTCTGAGCTGTTTCTTTATCTTTTGAGTTAATCCCTGAGGACTCAACTCTTGCGACTCAAGGTTTTTCAATATCTGCTTAGCGCGAGTCAGAACTTTGCTTGGTAATCCTGCAAGTCTTGCGACTTGGATACCATAGCTTTGGTCTGCTCCTCCCCTCTCTATCTTTCTGAGGAAGATCATCTCATCATTCCATTCTCGAACAGCAATATTGTAGTTCTTTACTCTATCATAAACCTGTTCCATCTCTGTAAGCTCATGATAATGAGTTGCAAACAGTGTCTTTGCTTCTTTAAACTTGAGAATGTACTCTACAATAGACCATGCAAGACTTAAGCCATCAAAGGTACTAGTTCCTCTTCCAATTTCATCCAATAGAATCAACGATGAAGAGGTCGCAGAATTTAGGATGTTTGCAGTCTCTATCATCTCGACAAGGAAAGTACTCTGCCCCATTGCGAGATTATCTGATGCACCAACTCTCGTAAACACTTTGTCAAAAATAGGTATATCAGCCTTATCAGCAGGGACAAAACATCCAATCTGAGCCATAATCGCTACAAGCCCTATCTGTCGTAAGTAGGTTGATTTACCTGCCATATTAGGACCTGTTAGTATCGCAATCAGATTTTTATCACTATCAAGCTCAACATCATTAGGAATAAATTGTTCCGACTCTAAGAGCTTTTCAATCACCGGATGGCGACATGAATCAAGTGTTAACAGACCTTCATCATTGAAAGTAGGTCTGGTATATCTGTTAGTGTAAGCAATAAAAGCAAAGTTCGAAAGCACATCAAGTGTTCCAACAATCTGAACAAACTTCTGCATGACTTCTATCTGTTCTGCAAGTTTGAGCCTGAGGTCAGAGTATAGTTCATATTCCAAGGATTTTATCTTATCCTCAGCACTCAACACTTTCGCTTCAAACTCTTTTAACTTAGGTGAGATATAGCGTTCTGAGCTCACAAGCGTCTGCTTTCTGATATAGTAATCAGGCACCTTATCCTTATGCATTTTAGTGACTTCAAGATAGTAACCAAAGACCTTGTTATAACCAACTTTCAAGGAGGTTATCCCCGTCTTTTTCTTCTCATCGTCTTCAAGTCTCGCAATCCAGGACTTCCCATCTTTACTGATAGAACGCAGTTCATCAAGCTCTGAATGTACACCATCATTAATAATACTCCCATCTGTAATCTGAACAGGGGGATTAGTAGTAA
>JAVCCX010000226.1 GCA_030765245.1 Candidatus Zophobacter franzmannii
ACAACCTCAACATCAGGAGCTAGGATAAGGATTGGTGTACAATCAGCTGATACAGCTATTGGGAACAGACCTTTATGATTAGAGATAAAACCATCAACTAAAGGAATATATGGCTTACGGATTACAATACCTGCACCGGCATCATCTCTGCTAACTATATGAACAAGGTCAGAATGAGTTTGCTTACACCTTAATAATTCAGTAGGAGTTAACTTGAAATTACTTATTTGAATAGTATCCGGATTATCCAGGAAGTGACGGTATGGAATTGAGTTATCACCAAATACAGCTAGTACACCAAATCTATCCAACCAATCAGAAACGATTAACTCAGGAGGAAGAGTATATTGCATTAACCTTGATACAGTCGTCGAGTAATTCTATTATAGATTTCGATAACTATTAACTGAGGATTTACTTTACCACGGGCTTGCTGATTCATACTTTCTAACTGAGGAAGAACATCAATTAAGATGTCGTCAGCAGAGGGGTTAATCATATAGTATTTCTGATAGATCTCTTCATTAGCCGGAATCACAACTTCTTCAGGATGATTCTTCAGCATAATAACATCACTTAGAAGTAGCGAAAGGTTAGCAATTAACTCAACCATGAACGCTGAATTTCTACCTGTTTTAAAAGTCCCTAAAAGGTTTAAGAACTCCTCTTCCTTTTCTAAGCCAATCAACTCAACAATCTTAAATGCAAGTTCACGAGCTTCTGAATCAGATTTATCTAACAAACTTATTGCTAATTCAAGATTCCCATTCACAAGTTTCGCTAATGACGAAGCTAAATTAGCATCTGCCATGAATTCAGTCTGTAAAATCTCTTGGATAATACTCTTATTAATCGGATGGAAGTGTATCTCTTGGCAACGAGATAGTATAGTTGGGAGCAGTCTCTCAGGTTGTGTAGTTGTAAGAATGATAACCGTATTAGCGGGAGGTTCTTCGAGGGTTTTAAGGAATGCATTCGCTGTGTTGTTATTCATAGAATCAGCATCTTCTAAGATACAAACTCGATAAATTGCTTCATGAGTTCCCATCCCAAGTCTATTTTGCAATACACGAATAGAATCTCTTCTAATCTCACTATTAGTAGTAAAGAAGAACTCTTTCCAGGGAGTTTCCTTTTTATTAGTAAGATACGCCTCGTATTCTTTCAAGAATTTAGGATTCCCAACAGTGCCATCGTCTTTGAGTTCCATATTGGGGATTGGAAATAGGTAGCTGAAATCAAGATGGTTGAAATGAAGGAACTTTTTACAGGAAGCACACTCACCACAAGGTCTTCTCTTTTTCTCGTTGCGACAGTTCAATGCCATAGCAAAGTAGAGAGCTGTAGTGAATTTACCTACACCTTTAGGTCCTGAAAACAGGTATGCTTGAGCAACGCGTCTTCCCTCGATTGCTTTTTCAAGCATCTCGATTACTCGGTCTTGTCCCTTAATTTTTTTAAACATAAGAATTGGGGGCTTATAGCCTCCATTATCCTAATTACATTATTGAAATTTTATTAAGTGATTTATCTTCTTTCATACTCTTCTCAGCCATATCTTTAAAATAGATGCTGGTGAATTCAGTTTCAAGTATGTCGAAATTAATCATATTGTAGTATTTTCCTGCAACATATTTAAAGTCACGAGATTTTCCTACCTGTTTAAACCCACACTTTTCAAAACAACGCATGCCACGCTTGTTGAATGAGAGAGTTCTCAAGTAAACACTATGTAGACTCGAGACATTGAAGCCAAAGTCAAGCATCAACTGCATAGCTTCTGTTCCATATCCTTTATTCCACTGACCTTTATCACCAATCATAATACCCAGGGCAGCGTTGCGATTCATCCAGTTTATATCATGAAGTCCAATAAACCCGATAGCTGCATTAGTCTCACGACTGACAATAACCATTATCCTATTCTGAGGATTGTTTGCCAGTTTCTGAAGAAGCTCTCTCTCTTTCTCTTCTTCAATGACACTGTCTGTTAGGTCAGTAAAGAGTGTTACATGAAGGTCATTCACCCATTCGGCATATTTATCGAGATCCTCAAGATTCATCGGGGCGAGATAGGTTTTTTCACCAATCATTTTCTTGTAATAATTCATCGTAATATCCCTTTATTATTTTATTGCATTTCTTAAACGATTAAGGAATTCCTCTTTTCCGAGGATATTATAAACTGAAGGCATATCTGGGCCATGACCTTTACCAATCAAGGCTAGACGGATTGGGAAGTAGAATTTCTTACCCTTAATCCCAATTTCACCAATAGATGCTTTTGTGATTTCATTAATCTCATCATCACTCATAATACCATCAGTATTATATCTTTCTACAACATGTGCAAGAACTTTCTGAGACTCTTCATTATCCAACATTTCCTGATCCTCTGCTGATAACTCACCCAAGCGATAGTACATCTCTACATGTTCTAAAATCTCACCTGCTGTTGTAATATATTCACGAGCTTTTTCTACAGCTCTAAGGAATTTAGCTTCATCAGAGATATCAAGCCCGGCTTCTAAGAATACAGGTCTTGCATATTCAGCAACTACTGCTAAGTCAAGACTGCGGAAATATGTTCCACTCATCCACTCAAGCTTAGTAATGTCAAACACAGCTCCTGCTTTACTAACTCTTTCAATACTAAACTCTTTGACAATCTCATCCATAGAAAAAAGCTCTCTATCTTCAGAAGGATGCCAACCAAGCAGAGCAATGAAATTCATAAGTGCTTCTTTACTGTAGCCCTTCTCGATATAGGTTTCAACAGCAACATCATTCTTACGCTTACTCAACTTACTCTTATCAGTATTGAGTATAAGTGGAAGATGAACCCATAAAGGTGGAGTCCATCCGAAACATTCGTATAAAAAGAGATGTTTGGGAGTACTTGATAACCACTCTTCCCCACGGAATACATGTGAGATTTTCATAAGATGATCATCTACAACCGCAGCTAAGTGATATGTAGGGAATCCGTCAGATTTCAAGATAACCTGATCATCAATCTGCTTAACATCAATACTCACATCTCCACGAACTAAATCGTTAAATGTGAATATTCTTTCGTCAGGCATTTTTAGGCGAATAACATGAGGTTCTCCGGCATCTATTTTAGCCTGGGTCTCTTCTTTACTAAATTTATGGCATCTTCTATCATATTTGAAGAAGTTCTTCTCTTTCTGGGCTTTCTTGCGCATCTCATCTATTGTCTCTCTTGAACAGAAGCAAGGATATGCAAACCCTTTTTCAACTAACTCATCGATATACTTTTTATAGATATCAAGTCTTTGAGATTGGAAGTAAGGACCATATTCCCCATCTTTACCGGGACCTTCATCATAATCAATCCCCATTGTTTGCAGGGAGCTAATTAGGTTCTCAACAGCACCTTCGACTAAGCGTGCTTGGTCAGTATCTTCGATACGAAGGATGAATGTTCCGTTGTTTTGTTTTGCAAAAGCATAATTGTAAAGTGCTACTCGCAAGCCACCAAGGTGTAAAAAACCTGTTGGACTGGGGGCGAATCTGACTCTGATGTCAGAGGTCATATATATCTCCTTATACGAATGTTTTAACTATATTTAGTCATATATGACTCAAGTGTAATTGTGTCAAATAAAATTAGAAGCAACATAATTGCTTATATCTCAAAGCTAAATCTCCAACTTTTGAGATGCGAACAATAAGAAAAGCCTGAGAGGATAACTCTACAGGCTTAAACAAATTCTATATAGTATTTAATCTTTATTCGTGTCTTTTAGAGATTTTATAAGCTCTGTATTCTTCCGGGCAAGTTCGAAATCAGGGAAATATTTAAGACAACTGTTTAGATACTTCTCAGCGGTATTAAAGTCATTTCTACCAATTGATATAACTGCAAGGTTGTTGAGTGTCTTAGCTTCCTTAGGTTCAATCTCTAAGAGCTCTTTATACATCTTTTCAGCACCATCTAAATCGTTTTCAGCTTGTAAGATAAATGCGTAATTGTATCTAGCATTCACAAACTTCTTCTCAAGATATAATGCTTGAAGATAGTGCTTCTTTGCTTGTTCGTTCTTACCACTTAGAGTGTAGTACACACCCCAATAATAGCTAACATCAGGTGAATCAAGATAGATTCTATTGTACTCTTTGAGAAAGTCAAAAGCATTACCCAACTCTTCGGCACTAAGATAAGATGCTAAAATCTTCACTGCATCACCTTCTGAATAGAACAACTTCATATCACCCATAATCCTGGAGCTTACGAACCAGCGTCCTAATGTAAACACTAAATGGAGGGTGAAATCATATTTATTGTTA
>JAVCCX010000374.1 GCA_030765245.1 Candidatus Zophobacter franzmannii
AAGTATAATAGATAGAAGCTCCGACTGTTGAACAAAAAACCTCAACAGACTGAGTTTCACTATAGATTCCAGCACCTGGAGTGAAATAAGGTGTTGAAACGATAGGTAAAACTACATCATAGCTTCTTTCTGAGCTGGTTTCAGCATTAGTATCATTATCTGTAGCTGTGATTGTGTAATAAACAGTAGCACCATCAGCTTGAGCAGGGATTGTACCTGAGTAAACATTACCAACAGCAGTCATAGTAACATTGTTGGTTAAGCTACCAGTAGCAAGACCCCAGTTAACCTGAGCAGATACAATAGAACCATCATCGGTAATAGTAGCACTGACAACAGCATCTTCACTTGGAGAAGGAGTAGTTGGAGTATTAGATATGCCAGAGATTACAGGAGTAGTAACAGCACCACCACTATAATCAGTAACAGTCATATCGTCGATTAAAAGTCTTTCAGCATCATCAACTGATCTAATCCTAAAGAAAATATCATCCCCTGAAATGCTACCTGTTTCAGAATACTCAACATAATCAGTTGAAGTTACATTTACAGTTGAACCGATAGCAGTCCAGTCACCTGAAATCCCACCAATCTGATATTCAACGATAAATTCTAAATTGCTTCCGTCACCATCCCAGTGCCTATACCAGAATGAGATAGTTCCAAGACCACCATCTTTACCATTACCGTCTAAACCTTTGTATAAAAGGTATTCATTTTCATTTGAATCATCGTTAAATCGTACAGCATTACCTGAACGAGCAAAAGTAGAATGGCACATGGCATTGTTATTTTCCCATTGTCCAACACCTGCGTGGTCATACGTTACTATATCGCCATATGAACCGTCTGACCATGCATCAAAATCCTCAGTAAAGTCCGCAAAAAGAACCATACTGAATATAAGGATTGCAAAAGTGATAATGAAATTTCTCATTGAGTTTGCTCCTCTCTTTTTAGTTAATTATTTAGATTTTCAACCGAATTGGATAATACGGTTATGATAATTATTGATAATAAGTGATTGTTGCAGTCAATTTCAGATCCTTGCATACGCTTTAAATTACTCCTTAAATTTTGAGGTGAACACCTCGCTTTTCTCTTTAAATAGAAAATAGCTATCCCCTTTCAGTGTCAAGCAAAATAGCAAATGACAGAGTTGTGTTTTCAGTAAGCATATTCTACTGAAAAATAAGAGGATACATCCATTAATAATACTGGCCTCTTTTTTGATAATTCCCTTTAAGTGACCTTGTATTAGTGATTAAAAACACATCATGATTGCACGAAAAAAAGATTCATCTATTTTACATACTTTACAAAATCAATACTTTCCCTTCTCTCAGGAACTGGCTTAATCTCTGTGGTATAACCAATTGGAGTTATCATACAAATATAGTGATTCTGAGGAATCTCTAACATCTCTTTTATCTCTGTTCTATCAAGGTCTGTAATCCAACATCCACCTAAGTTGTTATTTTCAATTGCTAAGAGTAAGTATGTTGCCGCAATATCAGCATCCGCTTGAACCCTTTTTGTCTTTTCTGGATCAGAACAAACAGCAATTGCCATTTTTGCTCTACCTATTGGAACCGTTGCTCCATCTCTAATCTTTGCAATCTTAGCCAAATACTCCTGGTTTGTAATTACTACATAATAATATGACTCACTATTCCGACTTGTTGGGGAGTACCTACATTCATCAAAGATTCTGCTAAGTGTTTCTTGTCCTACCTCTTGATCTGTAAATTCTCGATAACTTCTTCTTTGTTTAAGAATTTCACTTCCACTTTTGTAGGGATTTATTTTATCCTCAAATGCCTGTATTTCTATTCTTCTGCCTTCCGGGTCATTGGTGTAGAAATGGTAAATATTATAATCAGGATTGTATTTAGCACCCTCGGAGTACCCAAGTTCAATGGCTTTCCGATCTACTTCATCCCTTGTTTCATAGAAAAATGTTAGAAGCATATCAGCATCTGCTTTATTGCTCTTGCAGATTCCAATAAGTTGGTTCCCATGCTTAACAATGCATATCCCCGGTTGTTCAAGCCAAACTTCACAACCAAGCTTCGAAATATAAAACTCTCTTAAAGCCCCAAAGATAGTAGTTTTAAAAAATACAACTCCACCCATTTCTGCTCCTTGTTCTTCTGCCTTAATTGCAATTTGCAACAACTGCCAGAATGCTCTTACTAGCTTAATCCTGTCAAATGAAAACATCCACAAACTAGAAAAGCCCCACCTAGGGGCTTCTCATTATCAAGGTAGAACTTCTACCATTGTTTCAGGGAGGAGGGTTGCTATTTAATAGTTTACAACGATATCCATAACTTGAGGGTATTTCTCAAGGTGCTCTTTAATCTCTTCCACAACATTATCACGGAAGGTATCAAACTTAGGAATATCTAAATCGACTGTTGCGACACCATCAGTAAATCCAATATACTTCACCATCTTAAGACTAACAATATCTTCTCCAACTTGTGGATAGATTACTTTCTTTAACTCATCAGCAATAGTCTCTTTAGTAAAGTCAGGTGGAGTTATCAAACCTTTAGCTATCTCATAGTTTTGGATAGCAGTTCTAAGTGTATCAACAGCCAAAACAGAGCAATGCATCTTTACAGGAGGGAGTCCATCAAGAGCATCTGCTGCTTCTTTCCATGTAATATCCTTAGCCTCATTTAAAGACTTACCGATTGCTAAGTCAGTTATTATTGATCCGGTTGCGATATTCGACGCACAACCATATGATTGAAACTTTATATCTTCGATTATTTTTGTGTCATCATTGACTTTTAGATACACTGTTACCTGGTCACCACAGGCTGGACTTCCTTCTGTTGCAACAGCATCAGGCTTTTCCATCTTACCTACATTATGTGGGTTCATGAAATGATCTATTACCGTTTGTGAATACTGCATTCTTACCTCTATTTTCCGTTTTTTTCTATAAATAATGGGCTGTGAGACCGAAGTGTATCAACAACAGCCTTCAGCTTTTCGATAGTATAATCTATCTCTTCGATAGTGTTATATTTGCTTACTGTAAATTTTATTGAACCATGCGATTGAACATGAGTCTTTTTCATAGCCATGAGGACATAGTTTGCTTGCAGTCCTTGTGAAGCACAAGCACTACCGGTGGCTACTGTGATGCCATTTATATCTAGCATCATTGTAATAGCTTCACCCTCAATGTAGTCAAATGAAATGTTCATATTATGAGGAGCTCTTCGTTCACCTAATGCACCATTAATAGATGTATGTGTTATCTCCGCTTCAACCTTAGCAAGGATATAATCTGTAAGTTTACGAAGATAAGCAACATTATCATCAAAATTCTCAAATGCGACTTCGACAGCCTTGATAAAACCTGCAATTCCCGCAATATTGATTCCACCAGTATTATGTACATCAACTCTCTTAACTCCATGAATTACAGGAGCTACGGGAGTCCCTTTTCTAATATAGAGAGCGCCAACACCCTGAGGTCCATGTATCTTATGAGCAGAAATAGTCATTGTATTAACTCCAAGCTCATCTACATTTAATGGAATTTTTCCATAGGCTTGGCAGGCGTCTGCATGAAAGAAGATTTTATGATCAGCAGTTTTTAGTACTTCGCTATACTCTTTCACCGGTTGGATTGTACCCACAACATGATTAGCTATGGACGTCATGAACATAATAGTATCAGGTCTAATTGCTGCTTTTAGTTTGTCAGCACTTACAAATCCCTCTGTATCACATTCAAGGTATGTCACTTCAAAACCACTATTTTCAAAAAAGGCAACATTTGTAAGGATATCAGGATAATCCACATTTGATATAATTACATGGGTTCCCTTACCTGAATTTGCCATCAAGGTACCCTTGATGGCTATATTATTAGCTATTGTACCGCTACTTGTAAAATGTATTTCCTCAGGTTTAGCTCCTATTGTCGCTGAAAAAGTTTCTTGAAAACTCTTCAGAGCAGAGGCTATCTCTTCTCCTGTACTAAAGAAGTTACCCGGAAACCAAAACTTCTCATCTGTATATATTTTCATTGCGTCCAAAGCTTCTTTTGAAGGCTTAGTGGTAACGCAATTATCCAAGTATACTCTTTTCAAATCCATGACTCTCTCCATTTATTTTGTCCAATATTTCACTAAGTTTTATTGTATTCATATAATTTCTAATATTATCATAAATACCAGTCCAAAGGGATTCTATTACACAAGGGTGTCCTATGCAGAACTCATGCTCTTTGCTCTTTCTCTGGCAATAGACCATATAAGGTGCTTCTTCAACCGCAGAGATAATTTCATGTAGTGTTATCTCTTCAGTGGATCTTGCCAAACGATAACCACCTTTTGAGCCCGGAGAACTGGTTACAATTCCCTTTTTCTTCATCTCGCGAAAGAGATGTTCAAGATATTTAGCCGGCAATTTCTGCTTATCGCTGATAGCTCTAATAGACATTGGAACCCCATTATTCCCGGCTATCTCAATCAAAGCTCTAAGTGAATACTCCGTTTTGGATGTAATCTGCATCTTTCCTCCTGTAAATAACATAGTACGAAAGTAGGAGTTTGCAAATGGTGACAAGTACTTTTTGATAAAATCCCCCTATTTTAAGGGGAGATTTATTACAACTAATTGATGAATAGTACTTTCATCAGACAAAATAATTCTTGCCAAAATATATAACTCTACAATATCCTCTATTTAATCTTAGTTTCCCTATAATTTTTCTAGGGCAACTTATTCTATAAACTTAATTGGAATCATTCTTAATTAGGAGTATGTATGTTAAATCCTTTTATCTTGGAATATTTGCAACAACCCGGTTTCTTCATGAAACTTTTTAAAATACCCTTGCAGGATAATTTTAGGGTAGAGCTTAACAACCTTCTATCCGGCAGACACCCTCATGATATTAATATCACTGAGTTAAATCAAATCCGAAATAAATATCAGGTTTACTCTGAAGATAAATTCAATAAGACCCTTTTCAGCCTTTATAACAAAGCACTTAAATTATTCCTAGCCGATAGAGCACTCTCATCTGACGAGCGAATATTTCTTAACTCACTACGAGAGCTTTTAGAGCTGGAGCCATTAGAAGTTGAAAGAATGGAGAAGTCCATTCTCTTTGAAATCTACCTTAATCGTGGTAATAATTTATTAGCTGAGACTTGGCATCCAACCGGAATTAAGACTCAATTAACTAAGGTAGCTTCTGATTTATCATTGAATTCATCGATTGCTGAACAATTCTACTATCAGTTCGCGAAAAGGAATATCCAGACCAAAATTATAGAAACTCTGAAAGACAAAAGGCTAACTCCTGATGAGGAAAGTGAATTAAAGAAACTAGTTGATTACTACGAGATTGAGATGGAGTTAGATATTGGTACTGAAGAAGAGTTATCACAAGCTAAACATCTTTGGAATATCGAAAATGGTAAACTTACTTCAATCGATGTAAGCATTAATCTTCATAAGGAGGAAGTCTGCTACTATACTACTACTGCGAGTACATGCGAATACCGGAAAATTCCTCAGAGGATTAATTATAGTGGTATGACCAGTAGAATCAAACTTGCCAAAGGTCTCTATTGGCGGATGGGTTCATTAGCGTTAAAACCTATTACGAAAGAGGCATTAGTCCAAATAGAATCAGGTAAAATCTACATAACAAATAAGCGTGTAATCTTTAGTGGTAAGAGAACCGGAAGTAATACGCGTCTCACATCTATCCTCGATTTTGCTCTATATGAGAATGGTATTACTCTAAGAAAAGACAAGGGTAAGAACCCAATCTTTCTAATTGAAGATATTGAGCATTTCTCAATTGTTCTTGCCGGAGTCTTAGAAGAGTAACCAGACCTTTCTCATAAATGTATCCTCCCTTGAAACATTATAGAATGTAACATATTGATGTTTAATCATAAGCATTGTCAATTGAAAAATATTTAGCCTTAAATAAGGATTAATTGATTTTTTCCTTGCCATAAATGTTATCAAGTGGGATTTTCCAGTAATCTTTAATGTTCTATAAGGAGCTTATGAAAAACAGTTTTTTAAAACGACTAAGTTATCTGGTAACTCTGATTGTCATACTGATTGTCATTTCCTCAGTTACAATTCTGCTGTTTGAGAGACATGATCCGGGCAGTAGCATTAATAGCTATGGGAATGCTCTTTGGTGGGCTATCGTAACTGTTACTACCATTGGTTATGGAGATATGGTGCCTATTACCCCCGGAGGAAGATTTATCGGAATGATTCTGATTATCTTCGGGTATTGCAGTTTAACAATCCTTACAGCATTGCTGGCATCCATATTTGTTGAAGATAAACTAAAAGGAGCAAAGGGCTTGAAAAAGATTAAACAGAACGGACACCTGATAATCTGTGGCTGGAATAGTTCAGCAGAATATATGTTGAAAGCATTTCAGGACAGGAAAGGGTTTAATAAAAGTATTGTGTTAGTTGGTAATTACTCCGTTGAAATTTTTGAGGGTATCCAAAGTAGATTCGCTAACCTAGACTTACAATTTGTCAGAGGTGATCAGACGCAAGTTGAGATTTTAAAAAGAGCAAATATTACAAATGCTGAAAAAGTATTTGTCCTAACTGATGAAGTAAACGGCAAAGAATCAGCCGATGATTTTACCATCGTGGTTGTGAATACAATCAAGTATATTGACTCAGATGCTGACATAACTGTTCAACTTGTAAGTGCGTCTAAAAAACATCTTTTAAAAAGATCCGGGGTTGAAGAGATTCTTGTCTATGATGAGATTAGTGGTTATATGCTTGGAAGTAATCCTGAGAGAGAATACTCTGTTTCTATCTATGAAAAATTGCTAAAGGAAAAAGACCATAATTTAAGACTTGTTTCTATCCCTGAAAATATGGTAGGGAAAAGCTTCGAAGAGTTCTTTACCTATGCCTGGAAGGAGTTAGATTGTATCCCAATTGGCTTAATTGACTCTCAGAAATCTCTAAAGATTAACGATATCTTCTCGGATGATAGTTCAGCTATTGATAACTATATTAAAACTACCCTCGCAAAAGCTCGGTCAATGAATACAGACAAGAATGAAATGATTACCATACATCCGGAAAAAGACTATCAAATCAAAGTAAACCAACAGGCTTTGGTAATTTAGGAGCTAATATGAGTACTGTGCCTGATTTTTCTAAGACGCTTATTTTCAAAGACTTCTCAGCTGAACAATTGAAATTAGTAGAGGAATATTTAGAGTTAAATCACTACCAGAAAAGTGAAGTAATAATTGAAGAAAACTCCAAAGGTTCACGGCTGTATGTTCTTACTTCCGGTAAAGTCTCAGTTACAAAGAATTTAGTTATGGATATTTTAGATAACCATGATACTGAAGCAAAAAGGCTGGCAACATTAGATGGAAAAGACCTTCCCAGCTTTGGTGAAAATGGATTAATACTGAATGGCCTACGCACAGCGAATGTAATCGCAAATGAAGATTGTACAGTTTATGAACTCTCCGGTGAAAATTTCAATCTAATTGTTGAAAAGGACATAAAAACCGGTTATCAAATAGTTCGGAACATCTCATCTATTGTCTGCAAACGACTTGAAGATACAGATAAGAATGTTGTAAAATTAGCAACGGCCCTCTTCCTTGCTGTTGGAGCAAGGACATAAGATATCTTTCAATGAATTCTACTTTACATATTATCTTTGACAAATTGCTGTCATACAATTTCATGCTATGAATTCATTTAACTGGAGTTTAATTAATGGAAGTTAATATATATCATTACTTTATGCTTTTTGGCATGTCATTTGTGTTGGTTTACGCCCTAACACCATTCATTAGGATGTTTGCCTATAAGATAAACTTTGTCGATCAACCAAATGCTAGAAAGGTACACAAGAAAGCTACACCTCTCCTTGGTGGTGCTGCTGTGTTCATTGGTTTCTTTCTCATGGTTATTTTTGCAAGTGTTATAAACTATTATGTTAAGTTAGATAGAAATCTAATAGGCTTCTTAGCGGGGGCAATGATAATCTTTATTATCGGGATAGTAGATGATAGATACGGCATGAGTCCCAAAATTAAGATGTTAGGACAGGTTGTCTGTAGCCTTGTCTTTATATATACCAATTATCAAAAACCCGAACTAATTACAATGTTTGGTTCGGAATATGTCACAATTCCTATCCTCCTAATATGGATGACTGGCTTGATGAATGCCTTTAACTTCCTTGATAACATGGACGGGATTATTTC
This sequence comes from Candidatus Zophobacter franzmannii, assembly GCA_030765245.1. Lineage (GTDB taxonomy): Bacteria > Cloacimonadota > Cloacimonadia > Cloacimonadales > JAFGVF01 > Zophobacter > Zophobacter franzmannii. The sequence goes on from JAVCCX010000374.1 coordinate 8,274, forward strand.
CGGCATGGCAGGAATTATTGGAATTGGATTCTTTGCTTTTGCCCTTATGAACCCCGGACCAACCAAAGACGTAATACCGTTCATGGGAATTGCATCTCTTATTTTCTCAGGAGCCCTATTCGGTTTTCTACCCTATAACTTCAACCCGGCAAAGATGTTTTTAGGGGATGCCGGGAGTATGTTTATAGGTTATTTTTTAGCGTCTATGGGAATTCAGATGGCACAATTGGCCAGTAATGCATTACAGAATAAATTCTATTTCTTACTCCCAGTGTTAATGCTTAGTTACTCTATTTTTGATATTAGTTTAGTAAGCTTTACAAGAAAACGAGACGGAAGACATGTTATGCAAGGTGGAAAAGATCACTCAACACATAGAATGCACACTGTACTAGGGTCTGCAAAAATAACAGCAGTCTTTATTTATATCATAAACCTGTTAATCATCATTACTGCTATGATTGTTTTCAAAATCCGGTCTTTACCACTTATGATTGCATCAACTGTCATTTTTGCTATTGCCTTTATCATTTTCGGCAATAAACTCGATCAAGTACCTATAGTTGTACCGGAAAACCAGAAAAAGAAATAATGCAAGTTATCATCTTAGGCAGTGGTCCAGGATTACCTAGTTTAGATAAAAAACAGTCAGCTATTTTGACTGAAATCCATGGGGAAAACATTCTCTTTGATTGCGGAGAGGGCACTTCTTCTACTTTTTTAAAGATGGATAAGGATCCCGATTTCTTAGATTCCATAGTAATAAGTCATATGCATCCAGACCATTCAAGTGGACTACCAATGCTTATTCAGATGCTCTACCTTCAAAATAGAACCAAGCTTTTGTCAATTTATACACCTGAAAGTCCTATTAGATTTATCAGATTATTGCATGATTTTTACCTATTTGAAGATAGATTTAATTTCGATCTTGAGATTAAACCGATGTCTTCTTTACCAACCGACTACCCATTCATCTCAATATTTAAGTCTAACCACTTAGATGGATATTACGAAATAATACAAAAATGCAAATTAGATAATGAGATGAATTCTTACTCGTACATTCTCAATGAAAATGATAGAAAAGTAGTATATACTTCAGATATTTCAACTTTAGAACATTTGTGCGATTATGCAAATAAGGTTGATACTTTCATAGTAGATGCTGTGCACCTCCCATTAGCAGAATTGAAGTGTATCTTGACAAATGATATAAAAAGAATCATCCTAAGTCATGGCATCTCGAACGAGATAAAAGATTTTATTGAAACAAACCAAATAAGTGGGGTCGAACTTGCTCAAGAAGGCAAAGAGATTTTATAATCTATACTTAATTCTATTTATATTACTTACAACTGCTTGTGAAAGAAATAAACTGGCCACTGCAGAAAGCATATATAAACGGAGGAAATTTATTTCAGCTATTAACTTATATGATAACTTTCTTAAATTTGCGCAAAATGGTGCTTATAAGACAGAGGCACAGCTTTCTAGATCTGATAGCTATTATGAGTTAACAAAACTAGCAGTTGAGAAAGAAAACTATATTTTGGCAGAAAGACTTTCAGTATTAGCAAACTCAAAAAAAGCTGACAAGCTACTTGCGGAAGCATACTACAGGCTTGCTGAAGACCAATTCAATAATAGCAATATTGACGAGGGTTGGAATTATTTTCGAAAGATAGTAGAATTCATCCCAACCTCTGTCTATGTCCCTGAGATTCTCTTTCGAAGAATTAAGTATGACCTTGAAATAGCTCAAGACTACTCAGCAGCCCTTCCGAATTACATGGAACTATATCAGCATTTTCCAGATAATCAATTTGAGCTTTCCGCGCGTAAGATGCTGGACAAATTTACATTAAGTATCGTTGCTGATGCATATGCGCTAAGGGACAGTACTACAGCTGATAGAGCCTTAGAGTTCCTGTTTGAGATTGAACAGTATCCAATCGGTAAACACAAAGATATCTATATAACCATTTCACACTTATATGAAGAAAAAGCAGATTTAGATATTAGGTTTGAGAAGTATGGGGAAGCAAGGAATGAATTTCAGTTAGCAATTAAATATCATCTAGATGGGACAGATCGAATTAATGAAAAAATAGAAAACTATGCTGAGGATTTCATTTCTCGTGGAGATGAAATGGTTGGTTATAGAAAGTTTAATAATGCAATTTCTCTCTACAAGATGGCTTATGAAATAATTCCTGATTATGTACCAGCTACCATCAAGATAAACGAAGTTATTGATAATATCGATGCCGTAAAACAAGCACAAGTTCTTGTCGAGAAGGGCAATATTTTTGAAAATAGCAGAGAGTTTTCTAAAGCTCTCCCTCTTTATGAAGAAGCATATGGATTAGATCCACTATCAGAATATCGCGATAGAATCTATTTCACTAAAAACATGATCAGTGCTGAGAAAAATCCAATTGAGTTTGTTTCAAAGATAATCTTAGACTACCAAAATGGACTTATGGATAAGAGAATTAATAAAAAAATTGAATATCTGCAAACACAATATGAAGATGAAGATGTGCAAGGCAGTGACTGGAAAATTATGCGTTCAACAGGTAGATTTAAGTATGAAGTTAGATACGATATTTTTACTCCCAATAGAGATTTTTTCTATGTATGGCAGGTAAATGTTAAAGACAAGTCTATTAAACCCTTAAATAAATTATCTGAAGAGTTGATGGAGAAATAAAAGATGAGAAAAATCATAATTTCAATAGTGTTTATTGCTTCCTTATTTGCTCTCTCTGCTGCAGATTTTGATATCAAGAAGTTTACAGATGTTCAAAAGTATAATTGGAAAAACTATGAAGATCGTATCGACTTCAGAAATGACCTGAATGACCGACAGGAACTTCTACAGGTTTACAATATGAGAAAGCAATCACTTACTACTAATCTGGTAAAGTCAGCATTTGTTCCTGGTTGGGGACAAATATCATCCCATAGTTATGTTCGGGGTCAGCTGATATTAGGTGTTGAAATTGTAGCTATTGGCGGAAGTCTCTTTTTCTATAGCAAGGCAATAGACAAATATGATAAATATCTTGATGAAACTCAAATTGATGAGATAAATGCTCTCTATGATGCAGCCTTAGAGCCATATGCTCTCTCAATGGCACTATTTGGACTTTATGCATTGATCTGGGGATACAATCTATATGACTCGATACAGGCCACTGAGGTATACAATTCTAACCTTTGGAATGATGTTGTAAAGGAGCACTCCTCTCGTAGAATATCAATCACACCAAATGGAATTAAGGTAAGGTTCTAATGAAACATATATACATAATGATATCGATTATTTTATGCTCTATAATAATTACATCCTGTGCTCTTAGTGAGGACAATCCTTTACACAACAAGAAGGCTCCCTCGGTAATAAATAATGATGATTGGTCTGCTACTAATACGGGTGGAGTATTGTCTATCAAATGGACTCCATTCAGCGAAATAGAGTGTGACGGATATTATCTGTATCGTGGTCTGTCACAAAATGGTCAATATGAAGAACCTAATGTTATTCTAAACAATTATGATTTAGATGCAGAAATGAACTTTATTGACATGGAGTATGT